>NZ_JAEQDE010000069.1:0-119884 GCF_020737865.1 Microcoleus sp. PH2017_35_SFW_U_B | reverse complement strand
GAGAAATTAAAATCAGACTATTCATTACTCCAATCCTCGGACTTAAGGGTAGAGGCCGCTCTCAAACTGTCAACTGTCAACTGTCAACTGTCAACTGTTCAACGACATACTTAAATCAAGCCTGAAAATATCTAAAATTGATTGTGCTTTGTGAAGCACTGAACCTGCAAGGAGCAACCAGTTGTATTGTAGAGTCAGGGGAAATCAGACAAGTTCAGCAACAGCGGCAACAAGTAACATGAAGCGGGGTGAAGTTTTTTGTAAAATTAAGCCAAAATATAACTAGAGTTCCTTCCCTGCTTCCCGACTGAAATGGATATTGCAAAACTAGATAGTTGGTATTCTCAATCTCAGCGCCGCGCCGCTGTTTCCCTGTTGATGAAACGAGTAGGCGTCACTCGCACTAGGGCTGAATGCTTTGTCAGGCTTTGGATTTACTTATCAGTGAAACAGCTTCAGGAAAGCCAGCCCCGCGTCAAACCGCCGCTGACTAAACTGGAATTACCAGCCACAGAAGTGCAGTGCACTCACCGGGAAGCAGCAGAACTATTTTACTCGGATTCCGATCGCGGGAGCGATCGCGCCGCCGGAATGATGTTAGATAAACTAGAAGCACTCGGATTGATCGAAAAACACTTTGACGGAAACGCTACAGAAATTAAAATTCAACCCATCCCAGAAATTTTAGATCCGCCGAAGCCCGAAAATTCAGTCAAACTCAAATTAGATGATTTTAACCCTCGGTGCGATGCAATTCCGGTAGCAAATTTACTAGCAAGCTATTATAACTGGATGAACCGCAGCACCAACGCAGTTCCCCAAAAGATTGCTAAAGTTATTCGGCTTTCGGCTGCTCAATATTCAAAAGGAATGCGAGTTTTGCGTCGCTGTGACAATCTCAATCCAGTCGGATTTTATTTACTTTATCCCACCGCTAGCGAATCGGATGTTAATTTTTTTAGTGCTCCCAGCAAAAGCCTGCATTTAAGTTCTGTTTCTGATATCGATCCTTTCAAGATGGCGCTACCAGGAGATCGGAATTGCCAGTCAGTGTTTGTCCGCTGTTGGGTAATCGATCCGAAATATTTAGAAGAATACCGAATTACTTTGATTGAGGATGTACAAAAAATTTTAGTAGAAATCCAAACAGATTTTCCCAATCTTTGCGACTTGTACACGTTAATTATTCACCCCAGCTATGAAAAAATGTCCTATGCTTTGGGGTTTCAAAAGACTAACAGTGATGCTCAGTTATCTCTTTATTGGATGTATTTAGCGTTGGATAGATTTTTGGCGCTGGATATCAAGGAAGCACTAAAAAATTTGTAAGTCAGAAACCCCGTTTGAGTCGGCGGTTGAAACCGCGCCTACACAAACAATGTCCGCCTCCGCGGACTCAAGAAGATCGCCTAATTTCAACCGCCTTTGCCTTCAACCCGCGGAGGCGGGTTTTGTCTGTATAGACGCGGTTTCAACCGCCGTGTCTTCGTAGTTTACAATACCTCGCAACCGCCTTTGTCTTCAACCCGCGGAGGCGGGTTTTGTCTGTATAGACGCGGTTTCAACCGCCGTGTCTTCGTAGTTTACAAAACCTCGCGACCGAGATAAGATTGGAGAACTTCCGGCACTTTTACCGTCCCATCCGGCTGCTGGTAATTCTCCAAAATAGCCGCCATTGTCCGCCCCACAGCTAAACCGGAACCGTTAAGCGCGTGCACGAATTGAGTACCTTTTTTCCCCGCTTCTTTAAACCGAATATTTGCCCGCCGCGCTTGAAAATCTGCGACATTGGAACAACTCGAAATCTCGCGGTATTTGCCCGCAGAAGGCAGCCACACCTCTAAATCGTAGGTTTTTGCCGCCGCGAAACCTAAGTCGCCGGTACAAAGCTCGATCGCCCGATAAGGCAATTTCAGCGCCTGCAAAACACCCTCAGCATCCTGCACGAGCTTTTCGTGCTCGGCTTCAGAGGTACTCGGATGCACCAGTTTTACCAATTCCACCTTATTAAATTGGTGCAACCGAATCAATCCCCGCGTATCTTTGCCGTAACTTCCCGCTTCCCGGCGAAAACAAGGAGTGAAAGAACAGTGATAAACTGGCAACTGTTCTGCTGTCAAGATTTCACCTCGGTACAAATTCACCACCGGAACTTCAGAAGTAGGAATTAACCATAAATCGTCTTGATCGCACTTAAAACTTTCTTCAGCAAATTTCGGCAATTGACCTGTAGCAGTGAGGGATTCGGTATTAACTAAAAGTGGGGGAATTACTTCTATATAACCAGCTTTGGTATGGCGATCGAGCATGAATTGAATAATCGCTCTTTCCAGGGCTGCACCTGCGCCAACTAACGTGACAAAGCGGGGACTAGCGATTTTTACTGCCCGTTCAAAGTTGATAATTCCTAATTTTTCGCCGATTTCCCAGTGGGGCAAAATCTCGGGATTTTGGGGAATGTATTCGTCTCCCCAGCGCCGGATTTCGATGTTTTCATCTTCATTTTTGCCTAACGGAGTTGACTTACCGGGCAAGTTCGGCAATGGTAACAATAGAGCTTCTATTTGAGCTTTTAAGTCTTTTTCCTGTGCTTGCAATTCGTTCGACTGCGTGCCGACTTCGTTACCTTCGGCTTGCAGAGTCTGAATTTCGGGAGATTCGAGGGGTAAACCCGATTTTCTTTTTTGCCCGATGAGTTTGGCTATTTCGTTGCTGCGGGCTTGCAGTTGCGATCGCTTACCTTCCAACTCCCGCTGCTGTTTGTCTAGTTGCAGAATTGGCTCGATTTCGTGATTGCCTCCGCGAGTGTTGAGGCCCTCTTGTACGGCTTGCGGATTTTCTCGGATTAATTTGAGGTCTAGCACGGATTTATTTTAAATAATATAGGACTTGCCGATCGCCAACCCGATTTCTGGAAAAATATCGGCTTTCGCGAGCATAAATCTACGAATCTACAGGCTTTCTGAGGATTTTTGCGTCTGTCCTATCTTAGGTTAACAGCGACAATGCGATCGGACATACAAGCTTTGGCAATCATTTAGCACCTCAAATATAATTTATTCTCATCGAAAAAACTGCGTTGGTGTCACCCATGATGGGTGACACCCCACAAAAGGATGCTATACTAACCACATTAGTAGATGCACCCTGATAATTTTCTCCCCTAACCAGCGATGTTTAGGGGCTTTTTGTTTTTTGGGCGACATGAAAGTTAGGGCCCAGATGAAAGTTAAGATAGGACGTACGGTTGAAACCGCACGCCAAACAAACGATGTCCGCCGGACGCCGACTAAAGAGAATAACGTAATTTCAATCGCTGTGTCTTTTATCTTCAACCCGCGGAGGCGGGTTTCGCTTGTATAGGCGCGGTTTCAACCGCCGTGTCTTTTATCTTCAACCCGCGGAGGCGGGTTTCGCTTGTATAGACGCGGTTTCAACCGCCGTGTCTTCTTATCTATCAAATCTAAATAAAAATGCGATCGACAAATCACCTATTCTGTTTCCTAGAAATATTTTCCAGCGAAGGCGGGATTCAATCCTACATTCAAGACATCCTGAAAGCTTATTTGTCACTAACCGCAGCCAACAACCTTCCGCCACAAGCAGAAATTTTGCTGTTGCGAGATGGGCCAGATTGTCACAATCCCTTCGAGTCCAAAAATCTCAAATTCTCTTACCTAAAAACTGATCCCGCTTGGCTTGGCCGTTTTAAGTTTGCCACCAAATTGCTAACCTGCTTGGTGCAAAAACGACCTCAACGGGTTTTCTGCGGTCACATCAAACTTGCACCGCTCATTAAAACATTATGCCAGCCGCTGGGAATTCCCTACACGATTTTAACTTACGGCAAGGAAGTTTGGGAAACACTTCCGCTAAAATATCAAATAGCAATGAGACAAGCCGATCGCATTTGGACGATTAGCAGGTACACGCGCGATCGCACTTGCGAACTCAACAACTTAAATCCCGAGAAATTCCAAATAGTGCCTTGTACTGTAGATGAAAAACTATTTACTATCGGTCCCAAACCGCTGCATTTATTAGAAAAGTACGATCTGACTGGTGCTAAAATATTGATGACTGTAGCCCGATTGCGATCGACCGATAGTTACAAAGGCGTCGATGTCACAATTCAAGCTTTGCCGGAAATTGCCAAAAGTTTTCCCAATGTGAAATACTTGGTTATTGGACGCGGGGACGATCGCCCTAGATTAGCAAAACTCGCCACCGATTTGGGAGTTGCCGAAAGAGTTATATTTGCGGGTTTTGTACCGACAGCAGATTTAGCAGCACATTATCAGTTAGCCGATGCTTATGTAATGCCCTCCCAGGAAGGCTTCGGTATAGTGTATTTGGAAGCTTTAGCTTGCGGAATACCAGTGCTCGCCGGGGACGCGGACGGATCTGCCGATCCGCTGCAAGATGGTAAACTGGGATGGCGAGTTCCTCACCGAGATCCGGCAGCAGTAGCGGTTGCTTGTGTGGAAATGCTGCGAGGAAAAGATAAAAAGTGCGATCGGCATTGGTTGAGGGAACAAACCCTCGCAGCGTTCAGTTTTCAATCCCTTTGTCAATCTCTAATTGGGATTTTTCAGATAGATCGCCCAGATTAATTTATGACGTAGAGGGCAGTTTCTCAATGTATAATAGGAAAATTAGCTCAAACACTATCTAAATTTATTAGTACAATTTGATTCCCGTACAGTAACTGTCAACTGTCAACTGTCAACTGTCAACTGATAGAGTTATGCCTACCTGAAAAGACACCAAAGGAGACCACCGTGAACCAAGGCACCCCCAAAATCTCTTTAAACCTACCCCGTATTAGCAATTGGCTGATATTGCTGGGCATCGCCTGCGTGTTGGTGTCAATTGGTTTGGGTTGGGTAGTTAAATCATTTTTGATTGTAGTAGGTTTGTTGCTGCTGACACCTGTGGTAGGATTTTTCGCGCTTCAGTGGTGGCTGAAACGCAATTTAATTGAAGACAAGTGTCCTGTTTGTCAGTACGAATTCACAGCTTTAAATCAAACTCAGTTTCAGTGTGCTAATTGTGGCGAACCTTTGAAAATAGAGGAAGGTCATTTTAGCCGTTTGACTCCGCCCGGTACGATCGATGTTACCGCCGTTGAAGTATCATCTGTTCAACAGTTAGAAGATTAATTGGGAATTGGGCATGGGGCATGGAGCATAGGGCATAGGGCATGAGTTAGTTGTTGGTTATTTTTGTTTGTTGTTACTTGTTACTTGTTATTTGTTATTTGTTACTTGTTGGTTGTAATAACCAATTCTTGATGCCCAATGCCCAATGCCCAATGCCCAATGCCCAATGCCCGATTCCCAAAATTATTTTTCCAATCGCACTGCATACCACTGCAAAAACTTTCCAGGCCCGACATCTAATTCACAATAAGTATCAATTAAATACTTAGCTTGAGCTTCCACCGAAGGAAATTTTACCACATCAGCCGGCAAATCTTCGTGTTCCTGGGATAAGACCGCTTTCAGCTTTTCTAATAGTTCCACCGCCGTCAAAAACTGCTCCGGCTGGTTTGTTTCTAATACCACAAAGGTGTCTTCGTCATACAGTGACATAGTTTTAAAGGTTGAGGTTAATTATTTCTAAAGTTTCCAGCAGTTAAGCTAGCCAAAGTATAAACTCTTAATTACAATTTCTGGGGCCCGGGCTCGAACGTGTTAAAATAGAACAACATCAGAATTCCTACCGGATTACCGTTATTAACTTAGTTCTTAACCGGGTTGTCAACAGATCCGCCACAGCATTTCTGAGGAAATTTGTCAAGTGCAAATTTGTCAACTGTCCAATTGTCAAGAAATATTCGATCGACCTTTATCTAATTATAACTGGCACTATACATTCCCATGATCACATCCACCACTTCAACCCCTACGGCGCGCAAGCCCTCGAAATCAGAAGGTTTGAAAGAACGCAGCAACTATTTACGAGAACCCGTTGCGACTGAACTGTTACAAGAAACAACCCACTTCACCGAAGACGGGATTCAGATTCTCAAATTTCACGGCTCGTACCAACAAGACAACCGCGACAATCGAGTTAAAGGACAAGAAAAAGACTATCAGTTCATGCTCCGTACCCGCAATCCCGGCGGGTTAGTTCCACCCCAGCTCTTCTTGGCGTTAGACAAGCTATCAGAAGAATACGGCAACCACACGCTGCGCGTCACAACCCGCCAAGGTTTCCAAATTCACGGCGTGCTGAAAAAAAATCTTAAAGCAGTGTTTTCCTCAATTATTAAAAATATGGGGTCAACCTTGGGAGCTTGCGGCGACTTGAACCGCAACGTCATGGCACCGCCAGCACCTTACAAAAATCGCCCAGAATACCAGTATGCTTTGCAATACGCCAACAATGTCGCCGATTTGCTGACACCGCAAACCGGTGCTTATTACGAAATTTGGCTCAATGGCGAAAAGGCTATTTCCGCTGAGGAAGACCCCGCAGTTAAGGCCGCCAGACAGCAAAACGCGAACGGCACAATCTTTAGCGACGACAAGGAAGAGCCGATTTACGGCGAGCATTATATGCCGCGCAAGTTCAAGTGTTCTGTTACTGTACCGGGAGACAATTCAATAGACTTGTACTCTCAGGATTTGAGCTTGGTGGTAATTACCAATGAAGCTGGCGAGTTGCAAGGTTTTGACGTGTTTGCCGGCGGCGGTTTGGGCCGCACTCACAATAAAGAAGAAACTTTTGCTCGCGTTGCGGACGAGATTTGCTATGTTGCCAAGGATGATGTTTACAACTTGGTCAAGGCAATTGTAGCAACCCAAAGAGATTTTGGCGATCGCACAGACAGACGACACGCCCGACTCAAGTACCTGATTAACGACAAAGGCGTCAAGTGGTTCCAAGAAAAAGTAGCCGAATATTTTGGCAAACCGCTAGAAGCGTTTAAACCTCTGCCTGAGTGGAAGTATTTGGATTTCTTGGGCTGGCACGAACAAGGCGACGGCAAACTGTTTGTCGGCATTTCCGTAGAAAACGGTCGGATTAAGGATGAAGGCTCGTTTCAGCTAAAAACGGCTTTGCGGGAAATCGTGCAGAAGTACAATTTGCCTCTGCTGGTGACACCGCACCAAAACGTGACGATTTACGATATTTCGCCGGATATCAAATCAGAAATTCAGGGAATACTCGATCGCCGCGGCATTCAAGCGGAAACTGCGATCGACCCCTTAGTACGTTATTCTATGGCTTGTCCGGCATTTCCCACGTGCGGGCTAGCGATTACCGAGTCCGAGCGCGCGATTCCCGGCATTTTAGAGCGGATTCGGGCGATTTTGACCAAAGTTGGCTTACCAGACGAGCATTTTGTAGTGCGGATGACTGGCTGCCCCAATGGATGCGCTCGCCCTTATATGGCAGAATTGGGATTTGTTGGGAGTTTCCCGGAATCTTACCAGATTTGGCTGGGCGGTTCTCCCTCACAAACCCGGCTGGCAAAACCCATTGAGGAAAAGCTGCACGTCAATGATTTTGAAGCTTTTTTCGAGCCAATTTTTGTTTATTTCAAGCAAAAACGGCAACAAAGCGAGAGTTTTGGCGATTTTTGCGATCGCGTTGGGTTAGAATCTATCCGTCAATTTGTAACCAATCACCAATCTGCTGACTCGATGACAACTGAGATTAATGATTTAGATGTTACGTCTAGTAACGGCGATGAAAACGAGACTGCCACTGCTGGCGGTGGTAAAGTCCGCCGTCGAATCAGCGTCCGCGATGAAATCTACAACGAGCTCAAGGAAGAAGCAGCCCGTCAGGGCAAGCCTATCACGCAGCTAGCTACAGAGGCAATTTCCACTTATTTGAAGAAGATTAAGGAGGAAGGATAAGCCGATTTTCGATTGTCAATTTTCGATCGCATCAGATAAAGTTCAGACCAAAGTAACATAAGGGCAGAGCATTTGCAGAAAAAACCTTGAATTTGTCAAATAATTCCGGTTGTAAATGCTTTGCCTTTATTGTTTCTGAACAGTTTTTTTTTAGATAAAAACGGCGATTGAAATCGCTTCTATACAAACAATGTCGGCCTCCGCCGACTAAGAAATAAGTCGGGTAAATAGTCTATAGCCCTTCTCAGATAGGTGAGGTATGTTGTTGGGCTTCAGCCCTCTTATGGTGATTATATAGTAAGCGAGATCGCATCAAAAACTCCAATTACAGTAATACCTCATCTTTCTGAGAAGTCCTATATCTCTTCTCTTCCTCTCTTCCTCTGTGTTCTCTGCGGCCTCTGCGGTTAAATAAAAAAATCTAATACAAAGCGAGCAATCCAAAATCTCATGGCTCAATTACAAAGATTAGCAGTTACCGCAGCCCAAATTAGTGCTAACAAAATCGACTTAACAAAAGAACAACAGCATTATTTAAATCGCGTGTTGCGGTTGCAAGCGGGCGATCGATTTATAGCAATGGACGGCCGAGGACATTGGTGGTCAGCAATTCTAAAAGCCCAGGAAACCGGGTTATTTGCCTCGATAAAAGAGGAGATTGCCGTTAACAGGGAGCTTCCGGTCGCAGTAACTTTGATCGCCGCTTTGCCCAAAGGAAACGCCTTTGACGAGGTTGTTCGGCAGGCGACGGAGTTGGGCGTGGCAAGTATTGTGCCCGTAACGAGCGATCGCACTTTGCTCAAACCAAGCGCTCAAAAGGTCGATCGCTGGAGAAGAATTGCTGCGGAGGCGGCGGAACAGTCGGAACGTCAAATTGTGCCGACGGTTTATGAGCCTCTTTCCTTTGATTTGGCGGTAAAAGATTGCTGTCAAAAACATCGATTTATTTGTGTGGCTCGCGGGGATAATCGACATTTGTGGGATTGTTTGATTGGTTTAGAACCCCCCCAGCCCCCCTTGCTAAGGGGGGAGCAAGATGGGGAAGATCCCCCCCAGCCCCCCTTAATAAGGGGGGAGCAAGATTATCGGGGAGAATTATCGATCGCGATTGCTATTGGCCCGGAGGGCGGCTGGACTGATGGAGAAGTGGAAAGGGCGATCGAGTTTGGTTTTGAACCTGTTTCTTTGGGTAGGAGAATCTTGAGGGCGGTAACAGCACCAATGGTGGCTTTATCCTTGGTAGGAGCCGCTTTTGAAAAGTACCCATCCCAAAAAATATCTCCCTGAAGTGCTAGATATGGTAAACGAAGCTAAAATGTCAATGAGTCATTAGGCATAAAACTAAAATGTTAAAATCAGTAAAGGGTATATATCGAGACGGCAAAGTTGTGTTATTAGAAACTCCGGGCGACTTAACTGAAGGGAAAGTTATCGTTACTTTTCTGGCAGAATCAGGATTAGTAGAGCTGCAATCTCTCGGTATCGATCGGCAACAAGCAGGAGATTTACGGGTAAGGTTGAGCAGGTTTGCAGAGGATTGGGAACGACCTGAAATGGATGCTTACGATGCTTTATAGGCGAGGTGATGTAGTGCTGGCTTTGTTTCCCAACGCTGATTTGCGGACTGCGAAACGCCGTCCAGTTTTGATAGTTCAAGCGGACAATCTGGGCACTGGTTTAGGACAAACTATTACAGCGATGATTACTAGCAATTTAGCCCGCGCAGGACACCCAAGCCGGGTTTTTGTTTCCCTAGCAACACCGGAGGGCCAGCAAACACGATTGTTAGCTGATTCCGTAATCATGACAGACAATCTGGTGACGCTTCTAGAAGTTGAAATCGATCGCAAAATTGGTACTTGGTCAAATATGGCGAGAGTAGATGCAGCTATCAAATATACTTTGGCAATCCCATCGACAGGGCGAACAGCCAAATATCAAAAAAAGTTTTAAATTTATTATATCAAATCTGTCTTGTGTTAAGAGAATTCGTAAAATAGGTGTTTAAGGGCAATGAAAAGAAATTTAAGGAAAAGCCGATCGCTCTTTTGGTCAATCGCGCTTTTGACAATGTTAGCTACAACATCAGTTTTCGCACAATCTGAGCACTCTGCGATCGCTCAACAGATTAATTGCGATCGCCCCCAAGGAGATGCACAAGTCAGATCTTGTATTAGGTTAAGGTACGAAGCCTCGGATAAACGGCTGAACGAGGTTTACAAGCAACTGGCTGCTAAATTGAGCAAGGAAGAGAAAGCCCTACTTGCGGAAGCTCAGTTAGGCTGGATCAAAGTGCGAGATAATAGCTGCGAATTTGAAGTGTATAGAAATCGCGGTGGTAGCGGGTTTCAAGGCTTTCTGAATGAGTGTTTGGAACGAGCTACTAAACAGCGCACAGCCGAATTAGAGAAATATTTACAGAGATAAACAATGATGAAAATGCGATCGCCCTTAAGCTTCACAATCAACTTACTAATTTTTAGTGTAGCTTCCCTCCCAATCTTAGCACAATCCACACCGACCATTCAAAGCATCCCCAATGGCGACTACTTTTACGGACAAACAAGCAAAACAAATCAGCCCGGTAAAGAGTACATATTCTTAAGGAAATCCAAGAAGACTGTCACAGGATTTGGCTACCAAAGAAATACAAGTTATCGTTACTGTTTTCGAGGTAATGTCAATAAAAACACTATGATCCATCCCACCGTGATTGAGTTCACGGACGGCCCCGCAGGACATAAACTTTATCAGATTAAATCTATAGATTTAAATAGTTTTCAGAGACTCAATGGTTCAGACACTCAGGTAAATGGCAGACAAAGGCTGACAGAATGTATCAAGTTATTCGAGAAAAATAAGAAAATTTAGAATCCAACAAAACCTCGATCGTAACAAAGATTAATTTTCCGACATCTGCGTTAACTTGCGTGCATCTACGGTTCAAAGAAAATCAAAAAACGGGAGTATAATTCATGAAAATGCGATCGCCCACAATCACCGCCATTATCTCAGCAGTCTTAGCCACCGCCAGCATCCCAGCAGTTTTCGCCCAGCGACAGCCATCAACCACCGAAATCAACATCGATAAAAATTGTCGCCCCAACCAACAACTACCGCAACTTGAAAGATACACTATCTTCTTCAGAAACGAATTCACAACTAACGGTCAAAAATATTGGTTCTACAGCGCCCGCTATCAAGATGGAGGCGTGGTTCTGTGTATATCAAAACCCAATTTTGACCAACCAAAACATTTAAATCAACCCAAAATACAAGCCAATTTTATTGATAAAATAGTCCGAGATACCAAAAACCAAACTGCCTTTATCGTCACAGTCAGAGAAGGAAATGGTCTTGACACACCCATGACAAATTATGGCCTAGATTTCAAAAATGTCGATCGACCAAAACTCACCTCCCTTTCCCTCCTACAGCAACGCGGAACCCTCAAAGACGGCGACCCCAGCCTTCCCAACGGCAGCTTCTACCGCGAACACAGCTTCCAAGGAAATGCAAATCAATCCATCACCATCGACCTCAAAAGCAGATCCTTCGAGCACTTCATCACCCTCATCGCACCCAGTGACAATAAAATTGTAGATATCAAAGCAGTTCGCGTCAACAAGAGAGAATCCCAAATAACCGTAAAATTGCCCAGTAACGGCACTTACAAAATAGTTGTTCAAGGACTCGATCGCACCAGCAAAGGTTCATACACCCTCAGCATTAATTCCAATCAACTTTAACAAACACCAGCCCAAATATTATATAGCACTTCTCAGGACACATCCGCGTTCATCCGCGGTTATAAAATCTAAATCTTATCCTTGCAAACAGCCGAAAATTACCCACAAACATCAAAGCAAAACTTGTTAATCACTGGCAAAACCAACCAAACATCAGCCAAGATAGAAACACACCCATTCCCCCAACCGCCATGACAGACATCCACCAAATAGCCACCGCCCTCGAAAGCCAAGACTACAAACAAGCCGCCCAACTCATCAAACAACTGCAAACAGAATCCCCCGAAAATCCCTGGGTACAATACTACATCGGTCGTTACTACGAACTCACCAACAACCCCGACAAAGCCCAAACCACCTACAAACAAATACTCCGCGACATCACCAACCCCAAAATCGTTTCCCAGGCCCGCCAAGGCATTCAACGCATTGAAACGGCACAACAAAACCTCCGCCAACAAGCCATCGAAACTGCCAAAAACGACCCCAGCAGCCTAGAACCCGGACTCCTCATCCTCGAACCAGTGAGTCCCGAAGACAAACCCGCAGCCGTACAAAATATCAGCAGAATCTTCAAAATCGACGCGTACACAACCCGGATGCAAATCCAAAGCCGCGGCTGGAGACTCTACAAAACCGGCCCCATTGCCGAACTCAGAATTTACGGCCAAGAACTTCTCAACGCCGGAATTCCCGTATTTTGGGCAACCCTAGCCGACATTAAAAACATCCAAATTTTCCGAGTCCAACACTTCCAGTCTCTCTCTTCTCCAGCGGTTGTTTGTAAAGATAACCTAAATCGGCTCGGTGCTATAGAATTTAACTGGTCAGAAGTCAGCCAAAGAGTAGAAGGCTTATTACCAATGTTCATGGAAATCATGGACTACTCGCCCAACCGCAGAAACGAGCAATTTCGCCACAAAGAAATCACCCAAGATTACGCTCAAATCTGCGACTTGCACATTCCCAGCCGCAACTGCATTCTGCGAATTTGTGACCAAAGTTACGAATTTAAACAAGGCGTTGACTTCACTCAAAGTTCAGCAACTAGCGTAGCTTCACCGCAGTCAAAAAACAAAAAATCTAGTGTCAAAAAATCCCCACAAATACCTCAAAGTACCACCAGAATTAACTGGAATCATTTGCTAGAAATATTTGACCAACAGCTTGACGTTACAGTTTGGTCGGAATTTACTCCCTTTGCGGAGACAGTTCTCGATTACACGCATATGTTAAGCAAAATCGAATCTCATGTAGAGGTAGAGCGCAAATCCGAAACTCCTTGGGACTCGGCGTTCCAGCTATACAGCGGATTAGCCTTTCTCAGACACCCAGGAAATAGGGAATAAAAAAAGAGTTAAAAATTAAAAATGAGGAATCCCATTTTTAATTTTTCAACCCCAGCATTTGGAATTATCCAATCCCCAATTCCCTATTGCGAATTCTCCATTTCCTACTTGGTTTTCACCTGACGAGCCATTTCCCGGAAATTATTCATGCTTGGGCCTGGGGTGCGACGATTTGCAGTTGGTGTCGGCATTAAATTATTAGGAGCAAAAGTCAGAACAGGTTCAGCTTGACTCGACACTTTGCCGTTAGTTGCAGCAGCAGGTACCTTCGGCACTTCCGAAGTCTTAGCAGCAGCGCTAGCGACTGGTTCTTTTTCTTTCTTAGACTTTTTCTCTACCTTAGCTTTATTCGCCGGTTCAGACTTCTCAGACTTGACAGCCTCAACTTTTGCCGGTGCGGCTGCAACAGGCTCAGCCTTCGCAGGTGCAACCTTCGCAGGTTCTTTATCCGAAGATTCGCCCAAATCTAGGAAATATTCAGACTTTTTCAAGCCCAACAGTCCAGCGAAAAAGCCGAAAATACCGCCGAAGAAATTTTTGATAAAACCAAACATTAGACTTACTCCTTTTGTTTTTTTAGAGAAATTTGTACAAGTTTGTCAACAAAGTTAGATTACGAGCTAAGGCAACCTTTGTCTATATTTCTTAATCAAAATTTACATTTTTTGATTAAAAATGCAGAGCTTCTAGTAATTTTTACTCAGTAATGCCAGTTTTAACTTTGCACTTATTTACGATTATCTCAGAATTTATGACTGATTTGCTATTGGCCAGCGATACCTCAAGCCGATTCGCCATCTGTCCTACTCGGGGTCAAACTCCCTAGGGGAGTAATTTATGCTGTAATCGGCAAGCAATTTTCTTTTCAAATGAACAGTTCGCTCGATCGCAATCCCGTCATTCTCATCCACGGCATCTGGGACACAAAGACTATTTTTGACAAAATGTCCGCCCGCCTCACCCAACTTGGATGGTGTGTCCACAGCCTCAACCTCACCCCCAACGACGGCAGCCTCGGCCTCGACTCCCTAGCCAAGCAACTGGCAGACTACATTTCTGAGACGTTCGATCCAGAACAGGCGATCGACATAGTAGGCTACAGCATGGGAGGCATCGTCAGCCGCTACTACGTCCAGCGACTCGGAGGCATTAACCGAGTCCAGCGTTTCATAACCATATCTTCCCCCCACAAAGGAACCCTCACCGCCTATTCCCTGCGCCTACCAGGATACCTGGATATGCGCCCCGATAGTGGCTTGTTGCGCGATTTGAACCAAGATGCGACTATGCTCAAACGCATAAATTTTACATCAATGTGGACGCCATTTGATGTGATGATTTTACCGTCGCACAGCTCCCAAATGCCAGTAGGTAAAGAAGTTAAACTCAACGTTTTGCTGCACCGCCAAATGGTGACAGATTCTCAAAGTATTAACGCATTAGTTCGAGAACTAGAGGCTCCTATTGTACCCTCTAAATTTACCCAAACAATCTCTAGTAACAATCTCTGATTCCTAGTACATAATCTCCAACTTGAGCGTATTCGCTGCGACCGAAAATTGCTTCTGGATCGCAGTAATATTTAAATTCCAACAAATTTCCAAACGGATCTTCTAGAAAAAAGGTGCGGTGTTCTGTGGGCAAACCTGGAAACCGCCGTCTTGATTCTTGATAAAAATTCAACTGTTTTTGCTGCGCCATTTCTAACAGCGCTTCCCAGTCAGACTCCGAGGTAAAAACTAAGCCGAAGTGTCTGGGATAGATGCCGCGCTGGGGTGTTAGAGGTTCGTGGGTGACGTGGGCGACAATCTGATGGCCGCAGAGATTTAAAATGAGAGAACTGGGTGACTCCCGACCCAATTCGCAGCCGAGCCCGCTGACATAGAATGCTTTGGTTCGATCGATATCGGTTACGGGGAAGGCAAGATGAAATAAGACTTGACTGTTCATAACAATAAGAGACGCTACTAGAGGCTATGCAAAACTCAGAATTCTTTTTTAATTATTTGTCTTGGTCTAATCCTTGGCTGGTGGCGATCGCCCTGAATACATTTTTACTCGCGATCGCCACCCTTGCTCCCAAAAAATTGCTTACTCCGGCTGGACAACTCCACGGTTGGCTGCTGGGTGTTATCATCTGGGGCAGTTTGGGATGGCAAGGCTATGCTGTGGTCATGTTCTACTTTCTGGTCGGATCTGGAGTTACCCGCATTGGCAAAGCCCAAAAAGAAGCTGAAGGTATTGCCGAAAAGCGATCGGGCGCCCGAGGCCCGGAAAATGTCTGGGGTTCGGCTTTAACCGCTGCTATTTGTGCTGTGGCAGTTTTGGCATTATGTATTTTCCGAGACACAGGTTTAGGAGACACAGGCGGTATTTTAGGAGACACAGGCGGTATTTTAGGAGACACAGGCAAGATGCCTGTGCCACAAGATGCTATTTGGCCTGTGTCACAAGATGTGATTTCCTTGTTGTTGCTGGGCTATGCGGCGAGTTTCTGCACCAAACTTTCCGATACCTGCGCTAGCGAAATCGGCAAAGCTTACGGGAAGCATACGTTTTTGATTACTACCTTGCAGCCTGTACCTAGGGGTACGGAAGGGGCGGTAAGTTTGGAAGGAACGATCGCAGGTATTGTCGGATCGATCCTGATTGCTCTTGTGAGTTGGGCTGTGGGTGTAATTGACTTGACAGGAATTGTCTTTTGTGTTGTTGCAGCTTTTATTGCTACGAACATCGAGAGCGTGATTGGTGCGACGGTGCAATCAAAGTTTGAGTGGCTCACGAACGAGGTAGTGAATTTTTTCAATACACTCATCGGAGCGATCGCAGCGATCGTCCTAGCCTCCGCTTGGAGAACTTTTTTAGCCTAGTCCAGCTTGCACGAAATCTCACCCAAGAAACCGGGTTTTGCACGATTATTCAAGGCATTAACGCAATATTTTCGTATAAAACCCGGTTTCTGCGCCCAGAAATATGAGTTATTAATCGTTAGTCATTAGTTTCAAGGAATCAACCAATGACAACTGACAACTGACAACTGACAACTGACAACTGACAACTGACAACTGACAACTGACTAATCGTCGTCTTTTGGCCCAAAAACCATTTGTACAATCATCGTTGGTTCGCCCCGCTTGTGATAGCGATCGGCCCAATTACGAATAATTTCATCTAATTCCTCAACAGCCTGTTCTAGGCGTTCCGGCGGAACATCCAAAGTTTCCATAACTCGCATGACTTTCGGTTGTTTTTCCGCCCAATCCTTCATCAGTCGGAAATATCTAGCCGTATCCTCCACCATCGTAAACGTGCGCTCTTCCTGTTCTGCGGGAGAGTAAGTAGCGCGGGTGAGGGCATAAAAAGGCATTCCCCAAGGAGAGTCAATTCGAGTCACGGTTCCGGAATAGATCAAGCGGCGCTTGATGTGTTCTGCTAGAGCTTCGCTTAAAGGCATTCGCCTTTCTGCTGACATTTCTTCTTGCGATCGTCTATGTAGAAACTCGATCAACTCCATAAACTGAAAAGAATTGATCAATTGAGCATCAGGTGGATTGGGAGGAATCTTGCCTTCGAGATATTTTTTCTCATCCGCCGTCAAGCTGTTTCCCGGAATCCGAGGGCGTCCCGGAACCCAAGGATACTGTTCCAGCCAGACATAAGGAAACTGAATCAAATATCTAGGTTCTTGGGAACCCAACATTTTCAGCAATTTTCCCTTAGTCAGAGCTTCCCGGACTTCCTCGACGATGACTTTCACCCGTTTAGGCTCAATGTGATGCAAGTGTCCGGTCATCCGCAGGTTGTTTTCCTGCTCCATATAGGTCATATAAATGGCACACTTAGCTGCCGTTGCCGCCGCGTCTAAAAACGCTCCGTGCCTGTGTCCGCTGGTTCTCATGGCGCTAAACGCCAGATATAGCATGATCTGATCCATTGCACTGGGACTCAGGCTTTTGACCAGATCTAAAGAGTCATTTTTCATAAAAACACTAGGTAAGTGGGAAACTCAGAGTATGAAAGACCTGAGAGGAAAACGACCAGGCGATTTCAATCGCCTTGAATCTTTCCATTACCGCCTTGGGGTTGTTCGATCAGGTGTACTTTTGTAATGTACTTTCGATGGGACAATTACCACCTCAAACCTTACAACCCTGTACGCATAATGTTTGCTCCTGATGGAGCCTAAGAAAGCGGGGTAATGTTCGCTTGTCGGTCAATGTTATAAGAGCTTGTGAGGCTTGCAGCACTGACGAGAGTGACTTTAAGACTGTTTAACTACAAGCGACAGAGCGGAAAACTAGCGTCGCATTCAAGGAGTGTCCTGACTCAAATAACGTAGACCTCGAAAGTCTGAGGCCCGTCAGTACAGCTTGCTCGATTACTCTTACAAGCTCAGTGGCGTTGATTCCCTGAGTTACTGACAATCTCCGAAATAGTAAAACTTGGAGGCATCTTTTCATCCTCCATAAAAGAAATATTGCGAGACCGCCGAATCAAGCATAGCCGACAGTCGCCGGAAAGCTTGGCAGCTACCCTAAGATTCAGGCCGGTTAATTTTCCTGAGGTCACTCGGGCCTTAGCTTAAAGGCGATCGACACCGAATAAGTGGTTCTTATTGGCGAATTTAAGTCGAGAGCTGCACCCTCTGCACTCAGGGTGTAGCTATATATTAAGTTAGTTATCGCACGTCAATTATAGTGCAGCGGTTAAAAATTAAACCCCACCTGTGGGGGGAAAACGTAAAGAACTATTGCGATCGGAAGAATTTGAGGCGACTCAGAGAGGGGGAGAATGGGAAAAAGAGAAAGAGCATTTTCAATACAAAACCGCCACCTACGAGAATATATCTCTACGTAGATGGCAGCTCCAGTTTATATTGTGACATTTGTTACAAAAAAAATCTTCTAGGGAGTATCAATAAAAAGTGCAGTGGCCTGACGAACCTGACAAACTATAAATCCCAGAAAATGCGATCGATCGACACGGGCGACCTCGAAACCAGCCTCGAAACCAGAAACAAGTCAGTTGCGGAACTAGCTTTCTGGCAATGCGATCAAAATTATTATAGTGCCTGAGTGTCAGTGTTGACCTGCATCAAATCATACCGTCCGGTGCCTCTGCGGGGAGCGCGATCTCCTCTTTGTTGAGTTTGCGCTGATAACATATATTGAGCGGTAGAAGTTTTTAGCTGTGGGACTGGGGATTCTATGCTTAGAGCGGCGGTAGCACTCAAGCTAAGGCCCAACAGGCTGAGTAAAGCAATTGCAGTGTAGGTGTGCATGGGTAGTATCCGTGTCAGTGTCTAGTTACAGATACGGACTTTTCCCTTGCTAATCAGGATTGATTTCCTTGAATTTGCCAGACTACCCAAAAAAACATGATGGGAGAATTATTTGATTTTAGTCCTGGACGCACGGGCGAGCAGAAACCGGGTTTCGACTCCGCTTAACCAGCAGTTTTTTACGAAAATCTTGCGTTGTACTCCACAGATGAGGTAAAAAAACCGATTTCTTTGGTCTTAATACGTAAGTCCTCAATTTTTTAAATTGTCTCACCCAAAATAAATTTTAGTTACCTGAATTGACAGGTAAAAAGTCTGGGAGCATCTCAGTTTTGATGTTTTGATTTTATAGTGCGAGCGTCCCCGCTCGCGATCTATAATCGCGAGCGGGGACGCTCGCACTGTAAAGAAATTGCTTTTTTGCATTCATTGAGATGCTCCCAAAAGTCTCTCCAGCCTGGAACATACAAAACCGCCAAATATTGAAAGAGTAAATCCCTCAATAGATGGCGGTTGCAGCTCGATCTGCTATTATTTTTAACACGCAAAAATATCCTAATGACTGTCAACAAGAAGTGCAGTTGCCAAACGAACGTGACCAACTAGAATCCCAGAAAATCAGATCGACACGGGCGGCAGAAACCCACTCATTTGCAGAACTTTCTTTCGTCCTATGCCATTAAGCTAGTATGTAATGTGTGTAAAGATCGTGCTGAGCAAACTCTCTGCGTCCGCTGCCTCTTTCTGGAGAACGATCGCCTTTTTGTGATTGAGTGGACGCCAAGAACATATAATCAGCAGTGGCAATTACGAGCAGTTCCACTAGGCGTTCAAAATATCGAGCGGCGCTGGCACTCAAGGTAATGCCCAACAGGCTCAGTAAAGCAATTGCAGTGTAGGTGTGCATGGGTAGTTTCCGTGTCAGTGTCTATAACCTGATACAGACTTCCCCCCATCCATCAGGATAAATTTCTGGCAATTTTCGGAACTTTGCAAAAAACCTCACCTCTTCGATGTTACTGCACCCGCTAGGAGCCAAGCACCAGCAAAATTCAGCCTGCCCCATACCGTCAGAGGCTTTTCGGTTTCGCAACTCTGTAGAAATCTGTCGGTTTCCCAGTCCAAAGTCACGAGTTGCCAAGTTCGATCGGCTAAGGATGGGGGACTTGTCAGCGTCAGTGTCCAGTCTTGTGCGCCCAGACGGCGGAAAATGCCCGAAAATTGACTCTCGGTATTTGCTGTTTTACTACGCGGATTTACGTAGAAACCGGGTTCAACTTTCAAAGTTATGGGTTCTAATACAGAAATTTCGTTGAGAAACCCGGTTTCTCGATCGCTTTTGACTGACACAGGACATTCGCCGCTGGCGGGATATGCTTGAGGTCGATCGAGATAATAGCGCTGCCAATGTAGCCAGTCCGATCGCTCCCGTGTCAAATTAAATAAAGGAACAACTGCCGCCCTCGCCTCGGAATCTTGCAGCAAAGCTTCTTGCAAAACTCTGACAGCTAAGTCGCGCGGCTGACATCCAACTTCCGCACACAAAGCCGCCGCCATCCCCGCCGCCTGTCCGATATTCATCACCAAAGGCTGCAAGCGAGTTGCACCGTTGGCGATGTGAGACACGGAAATATTTTTTTCGCAGACTAGCAATCCGTCTGTACTCGCAGGAATTAGCGCACTGTAGGGAATTGTAAACGGAGTGCCAGTCCAGCGGCCGCCCCAGCGGATGGATTTGGGCTGTAAGGGAATGTCGCCACTGGTGTAGTGGTGGTCGTTGGCATAGTTGCCGATCGCAATTGTCTCGCAAATTCCCTCAGAATCGATCGGCAATTTCGCGACTCTACCCCCGACAACCGGCAAAATATCTTGTTCTTTGACTGTACTTATCCCTCGCAAACGGCGGCTTTCTCGGTAGTAGGGGTGCAAGGCGAAGGAAGACAGTAGGGAAGAATTTGATTGATTTTCGATATTGGAAATGGGGAAAATATTTTGTGCTAAACCGTAGCGGGGGCCGAGTTGGGTTTGAATGAAGCGGGCGAAACTTTGGCTGTGCCAAAGACTTTCTTGGAGAAATTGTTGTCGAGATGCTTGAGATTCAATTAGTCGATCGACCTTTTCACCATAATCATTACCACAAATCGGCCAATTAATCATCAACAATCCCCCAGGAAGTCGGCCGTAATTGAGAAATTGTTCGGGAGTGTAATCTTTCCAAGCATCGAAAAATCGATCGGGATTGTCAACAGGTGGCGCGGGAATTTCTGGCGCCACCGCGCCTTCGCCAAAATCCTGCATGATGGCCACCCAAGTTGGAGCTTGCACCGAATAGCGTTCTGTGAGATCGTTAGAGGCGATCGGCGCGCTAGGTTCTCCCCACTCAGCTTGGAATTCCCAACCCCAGCAGTGTCCAACATCCGCTAAAGCCAGCAAATCTCCCAATTCCGTTGCATCCAAAGTGATTTTGGCAGAAACCGTAAAATCTGCAAATCTCACCCCAGAAATTCTGTTGTCTTCAAAAATCACATCTTGAGCTGTTTGTCCAGAAATCCACTGCAAGTTCGGCAAACACTTAACCCAATCAGCAAAAATTTCAGCACCGATGCGGGGATCGTAAGTAAAAAAACTGACCCAGCCCCAATCCAAACCTCCCGGTTGTCGCTGCTGGAGTTCCCGGAGAAACGCGCCCCACAAACCAGTCTGAAATGCTGCTAATTCGTTGCCGTCGGGAGCACAAACGCCGGCCGAAGTCAGCATTCCTCCCAGCCAGGGGAATTCGCTGACTAAAATAGTTTTGGCACCTCGGCGGGCTGCTTGGACTGCTGCTGAAGTGCCGCCGGTGCCGCCACCAACTACTAAAACATCTGCTTTTAAGACGGGAAACATAGGCAATAGGATTGGAGATTGGAGATTTGGGATTGTTCAAGGCTTATGTAGGCGAGCCGTGCCGTGAATATACGGATATATGTTAAACACTTGTGATAATTACCAGCAATTCGTGCCGTGAATATACGGATATATTTTAAACACTTGTGATAATATCAAATGTTGAGTACCGTTAATCTACGGATATATGCTCGATATTTATAATAATTTTAAGTGTTCAATGCCGTAAATATACTGTTAGATCTTCGAGGTTTGCGATCGATCGCGACTTTGATTTGAATTTGTTAAGTCTTTATAAAGAATATATCGTAAATTATGTGACTGTCGCGCATTTGTGTGGTGAGATGACCGCAGAACTCGCAAATTTTGAGTTCTCATTTTTCGCAGGTAAATCTTATCAAGATGACACCGCAAACCACGATAAGATAGAAAAGGGAGAATAGATATAGAAAATTTTACATTCTATAATTTCCCAGTTACTTATTAATGGTTGAAAATGGAAAAAGGTTTTATTTTGTGGTTTACCGGACTCAGCGGTTCTGGCAAGACAACTATCAGCAAAGCTCTCGAACCAGAATTGAAGACCCGAGGCTGCAAAGTTGAAATATTGGATGGAGATGTCGTTCGCACCAACTTGTCAAAAGGCTTGGGATTTAGCAAAGAAGACCGAGATACTAATATTCGGCGGATTGGATTTGTCGCAAACCTACTCAGCCGCAATGGAGTTGTGGCAATCACGGCAGCTATTAGCCCCTACAGAGCTATTCGCGACGAAATTAGAGCAATGGAGCCAAATTTTGTTGAGGTGTATGTCAAAGCGGCATTAGAAGTGTGCGAAGTTCGAGATGTCAAAGGGCTGTACGCTAAGGTCAGAGCAGGAGAGATTAAGGGTTTTACGGGCATTGACGATGCTTATGAAGCACCCCTCAATCCCGAGATTGTTTGTTGCACAGACGAGGAAAGTTTGGAAGATAGTGTCAAAAAAGTTCTGAGCAAGTTGGAACAGTTGGGTTACATTTAATGTTGGCGGGGTAGGAAGAGGATAGGGGCAAAAAGCGATGGTGGTGAACAGTTCTTCGCGCGGCGCGCAACTTGAGAAAAAACCTCACCCTGCGGTTGTCTTGGCAAAAAGGAAAAGGGGAGATTTTCTCCCTTATCTTTGCAGGAAAGGGTCTGAGGGAGAGGTTTTCAGCACAATCTGCAAACAGGTTTATGGCGTAAGTAATGCAGTCAAAAATTTAATTTTCCAAAGTTTAACTGTGTCAGTGCTGGCGGCGACTGTGGGTTCATCTGTCGCGGTGGCCCAGTTTTTGCCTCCTCCTCCTCCTTCTCCTCCTTCTCCTCCTCCTTCCCCTTCTTATCCTCCTCCTTCCCCTTCTTATCCTCTTCCTCCTCCTCCTGCTTCGGGTTCGGGTTCTCCGATTCGCGTACCGGTACCGGCAGCGCCGGGATTTCCGTCAGTTCCGGCCAGTGCACCTTCGAGTGTACGATCGGAAGTTTACACTTTGGGCGCGGGCGATCGCATTCAAATGGACATTTTCAACGTCCCAGAATACAGCGGCCCCAACGGTCAACACCAAGTACAGGCTGACGGTTCCCTGAGTTTGCCCTTAATTGGCAGCCTGGGAGTGGCCGGAATGACCTTAGAACAAGCTTCTAATGCTGTCAAGGAGCGATACGGCAAATATCTCAAACGTCCTTGGATTACGCTGAAACTGCTGGCTGCGCGTCCTTTACAAATTGCGATCGCAGGCGAAATCAACCGCCCCGGAGCCTATACAATATCTTCAGCAGCAGGCCCTGGAGGCACCTCAGAGCAAATAGGCACTCAAATGCCCACAATATCGCGGGCGCTGCGACTAGCTGGCGGAATTACCCAGTCAGCAGACGTGCGCCAAATCAAAATCCGCCGCCCCCAGCGCAACGCAGCAGAACAAATTATCAGTGTGGATTTGTGGGAATTATTGCAAAACGGCGATTTGCGCGCCGATATGACTTTGCGCGACGGCGACACAATATTTATTCCGACTGTAACTAGCCTCAACCGCCAAGAAGCACCGACTTTAGCAGTAGCTAACATTACCGGGCAAAGCACTCAACCAATTAATATTGCTGTAGTGGGCGAAGTAACTCGACCCGGTACTTATACTCTGGCAAAAGAGCTTCAAAGTAGGTTACAAGAGAATGAATCGGGTGCAGATTCTGGTTTGTTTGCTGCTAAGGAAACTCCCGGTGGAGGGGAAAATGTTTTGCAGCAAACTGTAACTAGGGCTATTAAAATGGCGGGCGGCATTACGCCGGTAGCTGATATCAGACAAATACAAGTTCGCCGCCTGACGCGGGCGGGCACCGAACAAATTATTAATGTGAATTTGTGGCAACTTTTGGAAGCAGGAGATGTATCCCAAGATTTAACACTGCAACAGGGAGATACGGTAATCGTGCCCAAAGCCGAAAATCTCAATGCACTCGAAGGCGCACAAGTGGCTACTTCTAATTTTTCACCGGATTCGATTAAGGTTAGTCTGGTGGGAGAAATCGTCAAACCGGGGTCTTTTGCATTGCAGCCCAACACTACTTTAAATCAAGCGCTGGTAGCAGCGGGAGGTTTTAATAAATCGCGGGCAGAAATGGATTCGGTGGATTTAATTCGCCTCAATCCTAACGGCACTGTTTCGCGGCTAAGTGTTAAGGTGAATTTTTCTGCAACCGCCAATGAGGAAAGTAATCCCAAACTGCAAAATAATGATGTAATTATGGTAAGGCGATCGGGTCGCGCTGCGTTCTCGGATAATGTAGGTGGCACTCTCGCTCCTTTCAGTCCACTGTTGGGAATTTTCCGGTTGTTCAATATTTTTCGATGATTTCAATAGACTAGCCCTAAGACCAATTTTTTATGAGGCTGCATAGAATTCCGATCCCCCCTAACCCCCCTTGATAAGGGGGGGACAAGATTCTTCTCAAAGTCCCCCTTAATAAGGGGGATTTAGGGGGATCGGAATATGTGCAACTTCACATTAAATTGGTATAAGACCTCATCAACCCGGTTTCTACAAAAAAAATTAGTTGGTAGCGATATCTCTAGTCAGAAACCGGGTTAATGAAACTGCGCCAGCATTACAAACGTTTAAACTAATAAGTTGTAGCAATCAAATGAAACCAGGTAAAAAATCTTCAATAGCACTGTTTAATCACAATAAAAAAATCCTTGGACAGCAAAAGTTATCTTCCGTACTTTATGATGAAGAGCAGTTTTTCGGCAGGGAAAATACAGAAGAACCGTTAAGTTTTTGGGAAGTTTGCCGCAGTCGTTCGTTCTTAGTTATCGGCGTAGCAGCGGCGGTGACAACCGGAGTTTTTGCCTGGACTCTAACTCAAAAAAGCGAGTATGAAGGACGCTTTCAATTATTAGTAGAAACCCCTGTTACGCAAAACACTTTAGCAAAAGTCTACTCCGGGGAGCTGAAACTACAACCAGCGAGTCCCGCGACGCCAGAAAATCCAGGTTTTGACTACGAATCGCAAATTCAAGTTTTGCAAAGCCCGCAAGTAATGTCGCCAATTATCAAACAGTTGCGAGCGAAGTATCCAGAAATAA
The DNA here is from genome assembly GCF_020737865.1 of Microcoleus sp. PH2017_35_SFW_U_B. Taxonomy (NCBI): domain Bacteria; kingdom Bacillati; phylum Cyanobacteriota; class Cyanophyceae; order Oscillatoriales; family Microcoleaceae; genus Microcoleus; species Microcoleus sp. PH2017_35_SFW_U_B. Next base: position 95,147 of record NZ_JAEQDE010000069.1, on the reverse strand, counting down.
ATTACAACTATCTTTTGAACGAAAAAGCAGATAATCTGCCATATTCTCAGGGAACTAGGCTGTCAATCAATCGCTTCAAAAATACCAAGATTATTGAAGTTAGATATCGGGATTTCGATCCGAAAAAAATTCAGTTTGTTTTGGAAAAAGTTGCCCTAGGCTACCGCAACTACAGCGTGCAAGATACCAAAACTCAAATTAGCCAGAGTTTGGATTTTGTGAAATCCAAAATTCCCAACCAGCAAAAGCGCCAACAAGCTCTGCAAACAGAAATTCAAAAGTTGCGGCAGCAGTACAATTTCATTGATCCGCAAATTCAAACCCAACAACTCGCGCAGCAAATCAGCCAACTTCAAACGCAAAGATTGGACGCGCAAACGCAGCTTAACCAGCAAAGATTGCTCTATATTAACCTGCAAAATCAGCTCGGATTAAACCAGCAACAAGCGCTGATGGCTTCGGCGCTGAGTCAAGCTCCCCGCTATCAAGGAATGCTAACTCAATTGCAGCAATTGGAAGGACAAATTGCGATTAATTCGGCGACATATACAGACCAAACTCCGCAAATGCAGTTGTTGCGAGAACAGCGCAAAAATCTGATTCCTTTGCTGAAGAAAGAAGCCCAACAGGTTCTGGGAACTGATTTGGCTAAGGTGAATTCGCAAGTGCTGGCTTTTCAAGATCCGGTGCGGATTAAGTTAATCGAACAGTTTATCGGTACTGCTAATTTAATTCAGATTTTGGGCGTGCGGAATCAAGTTTTGGAACAGGCTGCTAAGCAGTTGAATCAATATTCTCAAGGATTCCCGGTAATTTTTCGGCGCTATTCGGATTTGCAACGGGAGGCGGAGTTGACTAACAATACGCTGAATGGTTTGCTGGCAAAACAGCAAGCTTTGCAGCTTGAAGCTGTGGGTAAAAAAGAGGTGGCTTGGGAAGTTATTGCTAAGCCGGAAATTCCGCGCTACAAAAATGGCGAGTTGATGGCTGTTGCTCCGATTATGCCTTTGAATTTGGCTTTGGGGGGATTGGCTGGTTTGTTGTTTGGGATGCTGGCGGCGCAGTTGGCGGAACGGTTTAATAATAAAACTGTGTTCAATTCTCCTGAGGATGTCAAACATTCGATTCGGTTGCCTTTGTTGGGGGTAATTCCTGCTAGCGATAAAATTTTGAGACTGCCACCTGCTGAGGGAACTACGATTGATGTGGGAAGTTCGCCGGTGCCGACGGATGCTTTTCAAGAGGCTTTTCGATCGCTCAATGCTAATATTCGGTTGTTAAATGTTAATAGTCCGATCGCATCTTGTGTAATTACTTCTTGTCAAGTAGCTGACGGTAAGTCTACGGTGGCGGTAAATCTGGCACGGGCGGCGGCGGCAATGGGCCAGCAAGTGCTGTTGGTGGATGCGGATTTGCGGAGGCCGCAGGTGCACGAAATGCTGGGTTTGCCGAATTGGCAAGGCTTGCACAATGTAATTGCCGAGGATGTGGATGTCGAAGAGGTGATTTTGCGATCGCCCCGCGATGAAAACCTATTTGTGTTAACATCCGGGCCAGTGCCTCCCGATCCCACAAAGGTGCTGTCTTCCCGAAAAATGCAGCATTTAATGGCAGCTTTGGCAAGTCATTTTGACTTAGTTATTTACGATACTCCGCCGCTGTTGGGTTTGGCAGATGCGAATTTGTTGGCGGCTCATACTAACGGATTGATGCTAGTGGTGGGGCTGCATCAAACTGAGCGGGAGGCGCTGTTGTTGGCTTTTGAAGATTTGAAAATGGCGGGGATTCCGCTGTTGGGAATGGTGGCCAATAACGATAAAGGCAGCAGGTATTACTATCAGTCTTACGTGCAGAATTACATCGAGGAAAAGTCTGTTTAGGAGCGTGTAGTTACTCGTTATCAGGCTCTGCCTGGTAACGGAGATGCGGAGGCTCTGCCTCCATTGTCGATTCTCCCAGCCGAGGTAGAGCCTCTGAATATGGGTTAAGAGGCTCGGGTGCATCTGGCGCAAGGCAAATATATCCGTAGGGGCGAAGCATGACCGTAGTCAACATAAGATGATAACTAATAACTTATATGCGGTCATGCTTCTTCAGGCTTCAAAAACCAGATGCACCCAAGAGGCTCTGCCTGGGAAGCATTTGCCACTTCGATCGCCAACATAAACTTTAAAAACAAAATTTCTTAAGATTTGCAATTAATACTTTGCACTATAATTAAAAACAGAGAGATTTAAACAAATCCCGGCACTTGCAAATTAGCAATATCTAAAAGTATGGCTGGTAAATCCAAATTTTGTAATACATCAATACAACTCCCGAACTAGCTTCAAAACTATAAGGGAGTTTTGTATATTTTGAAACGGAGATAGAACAATGGGTATTTCTACTATCAACCCGGCAACGGGAGAAACGCTGAAAACTTTCGAGCCGATCGCAGATGAGGCCATAGAAGCTAAGCTGGCATTAGCACAGCAAGCTTTTAACAAGTACCGCCACCAGCCGTTTGAGCAGCGAGCCATCTGGATGCAGACAACTGCCGATATCTTGGAGCGCGATCGCGAAATTTTCGCGGAAATGATGACGCTGGAAATGGGCAAAACGCTTAAATCGGCGATCGGCGAAGTAGAAAAATGCGCCTTAGTTTGCCGCTTTTACGCCAAAAATGCCGCTCAATTTATGGCAGACGTACCCGCAACCACCGACGCTAGCAGCAGCTTTGTCCGCTACCAGCCACTGGGCGCTATTTTAGCCGTCATGCCCTGGAATTTCCCATTTTGGCAAGTTTTTCGGTTTGCCGCGCCGGCGCTGATGGCGGGCAACGTCGGCTTGCTCAAACACGCTTCCAACGTGCCTCAGTGCGCTCTAAAAATTCAAGAGATTTTCGCCGAAGCAGGGTTTCCCGAAGGAGTTTTTCAAACTTTGCTAGTGGGCGCCGACAAAGTAGCTAAAATCGTTGCGGACGATCGCGTAAAAGCAGCAACTCTCACCGGTAGCGAACCAGCCGGCGAAAGTTTAGCAGCAAATGCGGGCAAAAATTTGAAAAAAGTAGTGTTGGAATTGGGAGGAAGCGACCCATTTATTGTGATGTCCAGCGCCGATTTACCAGCAGCTTTATCAACTGCTGTAACATCGCGGATGCTAAATAACGGCCAAACTTGCGTAGCTGCTAAACGCTTTATTTTAGTAGAAGAAATCGCCGATGAATTCATCAAAGGATTTGTCAAAAAATTCGAGGAATTGAAAGTAGGCGATCCGATGTTGCCAGAAACCGATATCGGCCCTTTAGCTACTCCGACAATTCTTAAAGAATTGGACAATCAAGTGCAAGCTTGCATTCAGTCAGGAGCAAAACTTTTGACAGGCGGCCGCGCACTGTCAGAGAAAGCCGGCAATTTCTACTTGCCAACTATTTTGACAGATATTCCCCTGGATGCTGCGGCGCGCCAACAAGAATTTTTCGGGCCCGTAGCCTTAGTATTTCGAGTTGCAGACATCGATGAGGCGATCGAACTAGCCAACAATACATCTTTTGGCTTAGCCGCGACAGCTTGGACTACAGTAAGCTCAGAAGGCGATCGATTTATTTCCGAACTAGAAGCAGGCGCCGTATTCATCAACGGCTTAGTAAAATCCGACCCCAGATTGCCCTTTGGCGGCATCAAACGCTCCGGTTACGGACGCGAATTGAGCATCCAAGGAATTCACGAATTTGTCAACATTAAAACAGTGTGGGTAAAATAAGTAAAGCTCGATCGGCTTCTTGCAAAAACCTCAATCCATCTGCGTTAATTCGCGTTGATCTGCGGTTAAAAATTCAACATTAGATTTTTGCAAGAAGTTGACTGAGGGCGGCTAAAAACTTTGTCAGCCTCAAAAGTTGTACAATAAATCCCAACCTTGTAAATTGTTTGAGAACAACAAATCCTGAGTAACCGAGGAAAAAACGGAAATGAACACAGCTCAACTCTTGGTCAAATGTTTAGAAAACGAAGGCGTAGAATACGTCTTCGGACTTCCCGGAGAAGAAAATTTAGAAGTTTTAGAAGCCCTAAGACACTCTTCAATTAAATTTATTACTACTCGCCACGAACAAGGCGCCGCTTTCATGGCAGACGTTTACGGCCGCCTTACCGGCAAAGCAGGCGTTTGCTTGTCCACCTTGGGCCCCGGCGCAACTAACTTAATTACAGGTGTTGCTGATGCGAATTTAGACGGCGCTCCTCTAGTAGCAATTACCGGACAAGTCGGCACGGATAGAATGCACATAGAATCGCACCAATATTTGGACTTGGTGGCTATGTTTGCTCCGGTTACTAAGTGGAATGCTCAAATTGTCCGCCCCAGTACGACATCAGAAATTGTCCGCAAAGCCTTTAAAGTAGCTCAGAGTGAAAAACCGGGAGCAGTTCACATTGACTTGCCCGAAAACATCGCAGCAATGCCTGTCGAAGGAGAGCCGCTCACTAAAGATAACCGCGAAAAAACTTTTGGTGCTTACCAAAGTCTGAATAAAGCTGCTGTGGCAATTTCCAAGGCGAAAAGTCCTTTGCTTTTAGTAGGAAATGGCACGATTCGGGCTAATGCTAGCGATGCTTTGACAGAATTTGCGACTCGATTAAATATTCCCGTCGCTAATACTTTTATGGGCAAAGGCGTAATTCCTTACACTCATCCTTTGGCACTTTGGACGACGGGATTGCAAAAACGGGATTACATTAGCTGTGCTTTTGAAGAAACGGATTTAGTGATTGCTGTTGGCTACGATTTAATTGAATATTCCCCGAAAAAGTGGAATCCTGACGGCAAAATTCCGATTATTCACGTAGGAGCTCTGCCAGCAGAAGTTGATAGCAGTTATATTCCTGTTGTAGAAGTTGTGGGGGATATTTCGGATTCGCTCAATGAAATTTTGCAGCGTGCCGATCGCATGGAGAAGACTGATCCTTTTGCTAAGCAATTGCGGGCAGATATTCGCGCTGGGTACGAACAATATGCTAAGGATGATGGTTTCCCGATCAAGCCACAAAAACTGATTTACGATTTGCGGCAAGTGCTGGGCCCGGAAGATATTCTCATATCTGATGTGGGGGCTCACAAAATGTGGATCGCGCGGCACTATCATTGCGATCGCCCGAATACCTGTTTAATCTCCAACGGATTTGCTGCGATGGGGATTGCGATTCCCGGTGCGGTGGCGGCAAAACTCGTTTATCCCGATCGCAAAGTAGTAGCAGCCACCGGCGACGGCGGTTTTATGATGAACTCTCAAGAGTTAGAAACTGCGTTGCGCGTCGGTACTAATTTTGTCACTCTCATCTTTAATGACGGCGGCTACGGGTTAATTGAATGGAAGCAGGAAGATCACTTTGGTCATTCACATTTCGTCAAATTTGGCAATCCCGATTTTGTAAAATATGCCGAAAGTATGGGTTTAAAAGGCTATCGCGTGGAATCCGCCACCGATTTTATTCCTATCCTGAAGGAAGCGCTGGCTCAAGATGTTCCCTGCGTGATTGACTGCCCGGTAGACTATCGGGAAAATGCTCGTTTCAGTCAATTATCTGACGATATGAGTTGCAATATCTAAGTTAGGAAACTGGCTTTTTTGCGATCGCCTAAATCAACATGGTTCACTTACCTGAAATCCTCTGTATTTCGGGTAAGGGACACTCTTCAATTCAACAACAGATTGGTACACCAATACTCCGGACAGTTCTTGGAACGATACTACAAGCTTTACAGTCAGGGGTGGACATGACTTTGATTTAATTATCCACAGTGGCTCAAAGTCATAGAGGATAAGTCATTGGGCCATAGAAAAACTGTCCGAAGTATTGATATATCTGTTTACGGAATAAATAACCTACCTGCTCCCATATAGTCTTGGATATCGATCGCGATTTCTACAAGCTTTTCAACACAACGCTCTCGATAATCATATTCGTTAACGCGATCCGGGTCGCCAATCGTGATAATGGGAAATGAAGTTGGCTCATTTTCTTCGCGCATCACCTGTTCCAGAGAGTCTTCACCCTTTGCATTACGGTTTGCTGTCAATAAAAGCATTTGATTAGATTGAGCCAATCGCCAAACAACTCGATCGTCGCTATTAGACGCTAAGCCAATATCTTGAAATGTCACTAACCGAATGGGAGCAATATCTAACCACCCTCCTGCCACCAGACTTCCAGAAAGCAAGAGAGCTTGCCGATTCAAATTGTAGTCAGCCAGAATCATCATTGCTTTGTTGCTTCCCGCTGCGCTTTGCGTTGCTGAAGTTTGACTCGCGCAGCTTCATATTCAGAGCGAGGGGGAGTTGCAGCTATGCGAGCAAAGCGTTCGCGGTTGCGTTCTTCCCAATACTGGCGAGTTGCTTCGGCTGATTTCAAAACTTCTTGATACTCAGCTTCTACATCTGTCTGGTGCGCCTCAATGTAGGAAATGGCAGCGCCCAACTGCTCATCCGTAAGGTTAAATACATCGCGAATGAATTTAGGGGGATAGTGGGCTTTGAGATGATCTATTACATCATAAAGAGTTATGCGTGTTCCCGCGATCGTAAGCCCCCTTTCTGTGCGGACAATAGTCACTTTTTCATTAGGATTCGGATTAGGATTTAATACTGTGGCATCCATCTGTTTTTTCCGGTTGGTTATAATATTTGGCATTTTAACCCATTGTTTTTCAAACATCAAATTCTTTTGGCAATGCTTTCAAGAGATGTCAGCCGTTCATAAACCACATTTTTTAAATAAGTCGGGATTATAGCCTTGACCAATCATTCAAGGCTGCGATCGCAACTTAACTCAACTCTCAATACATATCAACTCGGAAAAATATTATTGCCAAGAAAACCACTCTATGGTATACTAGAAGATTGTGAATATTAATCAAAAGTAAAGTAACCAGCCCGGAGAAATCGAAATGACACAGCAAACCCTGCACGGAACCAGCCGCAAAAGAAAAAGAACATCCGGTTTTCGCGCCAGAATGCGTACCGCAACTGGTCGATTGGTAATCAAAGCACGCCGCAGCAAAGGTCGTCACCGCCTCGCAGTCTAGCACGGCCCAAGAATGAGCCCGATCGCACGCAGCCACCATGTTGCCCCTGACAAACCGACTCAAGCACCGAAAAGACTTCAGCGCCGTTTACCGCAAGGGAATCCGCCGCAACTCCGCTCATTTCAGCTTAAGAGCTCTACGCAAACCCAAAAGCGTCGAGATTGGCAAACCCACAGCCGATAAATCCTTGCAACCGAGTCGCACAGGCATTTCTATCAGCTTGAAAGTCAGCAAGCGCGCTGTAGTCCGCAACCGGATCAAGCGCCAGATTCGCGCCGCTTTGCGACAGCTATTGCCCCGATTAAAATTCGGATGGGATTTAGTAATTGTGGTGCGTCCGATCGCACAAGAGTGCAATTATGCAGAAATTCTGCAAGAATTAGAGCAGTTGTTGGTAGAAGCCGAGGTACTAGATGGGAATTCGAGAGGAAGTATATTATGAAGGCGGCCCCGCGCTGGGAGACTTGATTATCAACTTACTCCTGGGGCTGACTGTCGTGGGAATCCCCCTCGCAGTAGGAGCAATTGTTCGGGCTCTGTGGCTGCGCTACCGGATCACCAACCGCCGAGTGTCCGTAACTAGCGGTTGGATGGGGGGCGATCGCATCGACGTTATCTACTCAGATATAGTCAAAATTGTCACAGTACCTCGGGGTTTCGGGACTTACGGAGACATGGTGCTGACCATGAAAAATGGCAGCCGCTTGGAACTGCGATCGATTCCGAAATTTCGAGCAGTCTATGACTACATTAACGAAAAACTGCCCGCAGCAGCTCAAAAAGCCAACGCAGCAGCAAAAGCTAAATAACCGAAAGGCTTTTACCCTGATTTGAAGGCGAAATCTGTCGATTTTCCATTTTTTGATTTGAGATTTACTCCACAGATGAATCTGCCAGGTTGAACTCTTAGTCTAAAATTTGGGGATATTTATGACGATTGTCGGGCGTTTGCGTGCGTTTTTTGGGTGAAGTCAGCGCGAGTATTGGCTTTAGTCATTACAAAAATCTGGTAGCGGGCGGTCGATCGACAGGCAATGTCCTAAGATAGAGACAAAAGCCTAAAAGTTGAGACGGCCCGCATTCAGCGGGTAAAAATAGTTCTCAACAGTAAACTAAGAGCACCTAAATTAACTCAAAGCGAATGGATTTTGGTATCTCGTTTCTCTCCAACAACCTAATGCTGCCGATCCTAGATTTTTTCTACGGGATCGTGCCAAGCTACGGTTTAGCGATCGTAGCTCTGACGCTCGTGATTCGCTTTGCTCTCTATCCTCTAAATGCAGGCTCTCTTCGCAATATGCGGCGCATGAAAGTAGCGCAGCCGTTGATGAAAGAGCGAGTAGATCAAATTCAAAAACTGTATAAAGAAAATCCTGCCAAACAGCAGGAGGAAATGAGCAAAGTATACAAAGAATTTGGCAATCCTCTAGCAGGATGCTTCCCGTTGGTGCTGCAAATGCCGGTGCTGTTTGCACTGTTTGCAACGCTGAGGGGTTCGCCTTTTTCTGACGTAAATTACAGCGTCAACGTCCAAGTTTTGCCGAAAGAACAAATCGAAACTGTTCAACCGCAAGCCTTTGCTACGCCACCACAAAATATTTACGTGACGGGTACATTTCACGCTCCAGTTGTGGGCGTGATTCCAGCAGGTGACAAACTCGGAGTCGGCGATACAACCAAGGTTGAATTTAAGACCCCAGACGGTAAACCTCTCCAAGCTCTAGCGGCAGAAAATAAGAGCGAAATTGACTTTGTTCCCAGTTGGAAAGTCATCAAAGGCGAAGAATTCGTCAAGGTAGACGAACAGGGCAACATCGTGGCTTTAGCGACCGGTGAAGCCACAGTTCAAGGCACAATCCCCGGATTGGCTACCAACAAAGGATTCCTGTTTATCGAAGCTCTAGGCCGCGTGGGCGCGATCGACCCAGACGGCACAATCCACTGGGATATTTTGGTGATGATCCTCGGCTTCGGTATCAGTTTGTATATCAACCAAACTCTTTCGGGACAAGCACAAGGGCCAAACGACAATCCCCAACAGGCTACAGTCAACAAACTGACGCCAGTGATATTTTCGGGGATGTTTTTGTTCTTCCCGCTGCCCGCCGGCGTGTTGATGTATATGCTGATTGCTAACATCTTCCAAACAGTTCAATCGTTTATTTTGTCTAGAGAACCGCTGCCCGAAAATCTCCAAAAAATCGTGGACGAAGCAGAAGCGAAAACAAAAAAAGAACAGGGATTAGATGCACTTCCCTTTGAGCCGGGCCGTTCTAAGAAAAAGGCTTGATTGTTAAAATGAAAGAATCAGAAATGCAGCGCGGACAGCAATGGTTAGAAGAATTGCTAAAACTGTCCGCAATTCCCTCAACAGTGGTAAGCCAACAGCAAGATGATTGCTATTGGATGACAATAGATGAAAGCAATCTGACACCCGAACAAGTTGCTATCTTAATCGGCCCAGACGGTAATGTACTAGATGCGATTCAGTACCTCTGCAACACAGTTGCGAACATCGCTCACGAATCAGATGAACCCATTGCTTATACAGTCGAACTGAACGGCTATCGCATCCGGCGACAAGCAGAATTGCGATCGATGGCAGAGTACGCAGCAGATCAAGCGCGATCGACTGGAGGGGAAGTTGAACTCAAATCGCTGTCTTCGGCAGAACGCCGTCAAGTACACAGTTTTTTGAGCGAATGTGAGGATATAGAAACTTACAGTCAAGGCCAAGATGCCGATCGGCGTTTGGTAGTGCGACTGCGCTGACGGTAACAAGGAAAAAAGAAAAAAGGAAAAAGGAAAAAGCCAAAAAAGAGCTATTCCTTTTGACTTTTAACTTTTTACCCGCCCAAAAACAAGTACAAGCCCCGATGCCAAAAGTAGATATCCGAAAATTTTAGAATCGTGTTTAAGCTCCCAGATTCATCTGTGAAATAAATCTAAAATCTAAAATCTAAAATCTAAAATCGACTGGCTTGTGACTTGAGACGAGGATAATAAAACGGCGAAAGATGATTATGGAGACAATTTATATCCCTCACCTACTCGCAAAAACCGAGCGGAAAGAGGTCATTGATTTTGAAGAAATTATCCCCGATTTAGCAACTCTGACTCCCGTGCGGGGGCGGCTGCAAGTTACTCACAAAGGTAATTTTCTTGATGTGAAGGCGAAAGCTGAAACAATTGTGACTCTTAGCTGTCATAGATGCCTAAAACAATACAATCACCGTTTAAAAATCCAATCATCGGAAATAATTTGGCTCGAAGAAAAAGTGAGCGATCCTGATGCAAGTTCAGGAGAATTTGAAGTGGATTTAGAAGATTTAGTGGAAAATTTATCTCCCACAGGCTATTTCTCTCCGAGTGATTGGGTGTACCAACAAATGTGCTTGGAACTGCCGCACAAACAGCTATGCGATGTTGAATGTCCGGGAATAGATTTAAATGAGGATGATGCAGAAGAGACAGAAAGTTCAGAAACAGTCTCTGACAGTCGCTGGGCGTCTCTGGCGGCACTTAAACGGCAATTGCCTTAGTCAAGAGTCAGCAGTCCAGAGTCATTAGTCATTAGTCATTAGTCATTAGTCATTAGTCATTAGTCAGCAGTCAATAGTCAATAGCTAAGGGAGCATTTCAGTTTTGCTTTTACTGTCCGCGATCGGGACATTTGCTAGATGTATATAAGCTTTGCTGCGATCTTGAAGAATTCGCACTCTAACAAAAACTCTTTTTACTCTCGGAAAGAAATGCTTTCGTAGCTAACCACGAATAAGTGTGGAATAACGACGAAAAAAAACACCCGCTAACAACTAATGACTAATAACTAATAACTAATGACTAATAACTAATAACTAATAACTAATGACTAATAACTAATGACTATTTTTAGCGACGAGTTTGAACTGCTGCTACGATCGCGCTACCCCCTAATCTACATTCCCACACGGGAAGAAGAGCGCGTCGAAGTCGCGATCGCCCAATGCGCCAAAAAACAGGGTTCTCGCGCCGTCTACATCTGGGATTTTGTAGATGGCTATCAAGGCAATCCCAACGATGCGGGTTTTGGCAAGCGCAACCCGCTACAAGCTTTAGAGTTTCTGGAAAAATTGCCGGCATCCGCACCAGCAATCTTTATTTTGCGAGACTTTCAGCGCTTTTTAGAAGATGTCTCGATTTCTCGGAAGTTGCGAAATTTGGCGAGACTCCTCAAATCTGTACCCAAAAATATAGTCATCGTATCTCCGATAACTTCGATCCCGGAAGACCTCAGCGAAGTCATCACTGTTTTGGAGTTTCCTCTGCCTGCGGCTGCGGAAATCAAAATTGAGGTAGAAAGACTGTTAAGTGCTACCGGACAAAGCATAGAAGGGCGTTTCCTGGATGAAATGGTGCGCTCCTGTCAAGGATTGTCGATCGAACGAATCCGCCGAGTTTTGGCAAAGGCGATCGCCACCAGAGGCGAACTGCATCCCGACGATGCCGAACTGATTTTAGAAGAAAAACGCCAAACCATCCGCCAAACTCAAATTCTCGATTTTTACCCAGCCCGCGAAAACATCTCCGATATCGGCGGTTTGGACAATCTCAAAGAATGGCTGCTGCGGCGCGGTGGTGCTTTTTCCGATCGCGCCCGCCAATACGGTTTGCCGCATCCCAGAGGCTTGTTATTAGTCGGAATTCAAGGCACCGGCAAATCCTTAACTGCAAAGGCGATCGCTCACCACTGGCATTTGCCCTTGCTGCGGTTGGATGTCGGGCGCTTGTTTGCCGGATTAGTCGGGGAATCAGAATCGCGCACCAGACAAATGATTCAGCTAGCGGAAGCTTTGGCGCCTTGCGTGCTGTGGATTGACGAGATTGACAAAGCTTTTTCGGGATTGGATGGTAAAGGCGATTCGGGGACAACCAGCCGCGTGTTCGGAACTTTTATTACTTGGTTGGGCGAAAAAACTTCACCGGTGTTTGTCGTCGCCACGGCGAACAACATCCAGTCTTTACCGCCGGAAATGCTGAGAAAAGGCAGGTTTGACGAAATATTTTTTGTAGGTTTGCCAAGTCAGGAGGAACGGCGGGCGATTTTTGAGGTACATTTGTTGCGGTTGCGATCGCACAGCATCAAAAATTATGACTTAGAGCGCTTGGCTTACGAAACTCCCGATTTTTCAGGAGCCGAAATCGAGCAAACTTTGATTGAAGCAATGCACATTGGGTTTAGCCAAAATCGAGACTTTACCACAGATGATATTTTAGAATCAGCTAGTCAGATGGTGCCGTTAGCCCGAACAGCGAGCGAGCAAATCCAATTTTTGCAAGATTGGGCGGCGGCGGGTAAAGCTCGCCTTGCTTCGAGATACGGCAGTTTGAGCCGCCGGATTCAAGGATAGTCGATCGAAAACATTGTGCAGAAAGCATTCGGGAGCATCTTAGTTTTGCATTTATAGTGCTGTCGAGAACTCGCGTGGGTTTATAAGCACGCGAGCGGGGACGCTCGCACTACAATAAAAAATGCTTCTTGTAAAACTGAGATGCTCCCAAGCATTCGGCCTTCGCCCGAAGCTGAAATTTCCCTCCCAGCGTCTATCCCATCGAACCCAAATTTCCCCATTCGCTCTTCCTTGTTCCTTCGGTCAACTGTCAACTGTCAACCCTTCTCTTGTCAACTGTCAACTGTCAACTGTCAACTGTCAACTGTCAACTGTCAACTGTCAACTGTCAACTGTCAACTGTCAACTGTCAACTGTCAACTGTCAACTCTTCCGCCCTATGAACAGTATATATAGCGTTTTCAAGTTTTTAGTGGGTTTTCTGCTAGCGATCGTGCTGATGGCAGGCGCTAGCGTGGCGGCTGCACTTTACTTTGCCGCTAAGCTAACTACTGTGCCCGACAGACCTGTTTTTCCCAACGACAAAACAGCAGCTCAGATTGCCGGTGCTGGGGCGAAGTCAACAGCCAAGGCCAGCCCAGTGTCTACGTCTAGCGATGCTGCGTCTGGCGATGCTGCGTCTGAGAAACCCCTGGAACCGGGAGCTTACCGAGCTCTGGTAACTCAGCCGATCGGCTTAATTCTTCGGGATAGTGGCAACCGAGACTCAAACCGCATTGGCGGTGTAGGTTATAAGGAAAAAGTTGTGGTTTTGGAAGATTCGCCGGACAAAGAGTGGCAGCGAATTCGAGTTGAGGATGGCAATCGCGAAGGTTGGGTGAAGGGTGGCAATACTGAAAAAGTTGAAGGCGAATAGCACCAAGGCTGGTGTCTACAAATTATCTGCGTTGGACTGTGTTGCTCTGCGGTTGCCCGATCGCAGATCGTATGCAATAAGTCTAAGGTTAATCTCCGCTTAAACCAACTCTACATATCACATTCTTTTTGAAAAGTCAAGTTAAATTTATTTACGCTAAAGAATTGGTTTAAAGCCCGCCCGCCCGATCGGCAAAAATTAAAAGCAGACTATTCATTACTCGAATCCTCTTCCTTCCAGGTAGAGGTGGCCCTCAACAGTCAACAGTCAACAGTCAACAGTCAACTGTCAACTGAGAGTTATGTTAAGAAACTTAGCAAAATTTTAAGCTTAGTTGCAAATCGTAGGCTTTTGTCACCGCAGTAGAGGCAAGAATGGTAGCTTAGATAACAAGATCTAAGTTTTCAGCTTGACAGCTATCAACCATAAAAAATATGTACGACAAACGTCCAGATCGAGATTTGGCGACTGCTGCTGTAACTGCGGCTTTAGGAGCTGGAGTGGTCACTTCTTTTGCAGTCAGCAGAGGGCAAAACCCTCTGGTAGCGTTAGCAATTACTGTTTTTGCAGCCGGAGTTGCTTTGATTTGCGATCGGTTCGGCTTAATTTAAGTGAATGTCCGATTTTTACAGATTAGTTAACGAATAACATCCCCATCCTGTTTGCAACTAGCAAGGGTGGGGTTTTTTAATCGATCGTCAACAACTCATATTTTTTTCTCATACAAATTTTAATTTTTAGCCAATAATACCCAAAAACTGGTCATTTTTCCCTCATCAAGGCTAAGATGTGGCTGCAAACTATTTTCCTGACACTCGCGTCTCTCTAAACAGCGATGCTATCTTGGTTGTTCCCTGTAATTATTTTTGAAGGCAAATTCTTTTTCAGAAACGGGTGCTGCGTGCAAACAGGTAAACATTAGCCTTGATAGCTCCAGGGCCGCTCAAAGCTCAGCTTGAGTTTGCTCGTACATCACAGCCACAATTTCACACTAAAAATTTATGGAATCCCTCGCCTACCTCGAACTTGCTCTTGTTTGCGAAGCACCCGCACAAGAGTTGAAAATTTTTGATCCTCCCAAGTGGCAAAACCTATCGACTCAGACTTATGTCCGTTTGCTGTCTCTGGCTTTGATGCTGTCGGTTTTGAGCGCAGCCGGTTCGGCTTTTGCTCAAATAGATCCAGGAAATCCCAATTTGCGCTCTGTTCAAGACAGATTGCGGGATCTTGGCTATTTTCCTAGATCTTCTACTGGTCAGCTCGGCCCGGTAACAAAACAAGCTCTGACTAACTTTCAACGAGACTATCAACTGTCGCTGACTGGTAAGCCCGATCGATCTACGGTGATAGCGCTCAACAGTTTAGACGAGGACGATCGACCTTTTAAAACAACTTATACAAACTATAGCTATAGCGAGCTGCGTTATGGAGACTCCGGTGCAGATGTTACCGCTCTCCAGCGCAGGTTGAAAGAGCTAGGCTACTTCAACACGCATCCCACAGGGAGTTTTCGCGAAATTACTCTCAATGCGGTGAGATACTTCCAGCGCATTAATCGACTGCGGGTGACTGGAGTTGCTGACAGGCAAACTTTAGCCTTGCTGTTTGCTTCCACCAGGCCAACTCCCCCCGTTACTCCTCCTGATATTTCGGAAAATGGCGGTTGCAAGGGGCTGCGGTTCGGCGACAGAGGGGCGACGGTAGACTTGATCCAGCGGCAGTTAAAAGCTTTAGGCTATTTTGAGGGCGGCATTGACGGCAAGTTTCGCGAACGCACTCTCTACGCTGTGACTCGTTTTCAGCAAGATTTCAATCTGGTTTCTGACGGCTGCGCTGACACTGCTACTTTGAAGGCGATAGATGCCCAGATGAGGGAAGCTGAAATTACTTTATATCCAGGAGAAAATGACGATCAGAGTAATAATGCTGGAGATTTTCTGGATTTGGGCGACACAGGTCGAGAAGTAGAATTGTTGCAGCGGCGGCTGCAACAATTGGGTTATTACAGGAGCCAGATTCACGGTTGGTTCGATCGACCAACTCAAGAAGCTTTGATCGGATTTCAGAGAGATAGCGGGCTGTCCGGGACTGGTACAGTAGATCGCAGCACTCGATCGGCTTTGAGACAAGCCAACAAGCAGGCTGCAAAGCCGCAGCAGCCCGTCGCAACGGGTCTGCGACGGGGGGATACTGGGCCTGGTGTCCGACAGCTTCAGTCTGCGCTCAGAAGTCTGGGGAAAAACCCTGGCCCGGTGAATGGAGTATTTGGAGCCGAGACTGAGTGGGCGGTGCTGTCCTTTCAACGCGAGCGCAATTTGTCCCCGGCTACGGGTATTGCCACTCCGGCAACTTTGGCCGCAATCCAAAAGGGGTTAGCTGGGCGAGTTACTGTTCCTGCTGTGCCGATTAGCAGTGTCAATTCTCGATCGAGCATTCAGCAATTACAAACCCGGCTGCAAGGCCTCGGCTTTTACACGGGTTCCGTCACCGGAGTTTTGGATGCTCCGACGAAAGACGCGCTCGATCGAGCTGTGCGCCGTTACGGGGTAAGTCGCGAGGATTTGTTGAGCCAAACTTTTTAGCAG
Source organism: Microcoleus sp. PH2017_35_SFW_U_B (assembly GCF_020737865.1). Taxonomy (NCBI): domain Bacteria; kingdom Bacillati; phylum Cyanobacteriota; class Cyanophyceae; order Oscillatoriales; family Microcoleaceae; genus Microcoleus; species Microcoleus sp. PH2017_35_SFW_U_B. The sequence continues at coordinate 79,251 of NZ_JAEQDE010000069.1, read as the reverse complement.
CGGACTTGCGGGTGTTACGTCAAAGCCATCGGGTTTCTGGTTTCCGACTCATTCTGGAAATGATGTATTTTCCTTCAGAAACCCGGTTTCGGCGTAACTGCGAATCACACTTGCGCCGAGTTTCGTTAATAATTCTAACCAGCCGTACTTGAAATGCGAAAATAGTGTATTCTCACTCGATTGCATCAGGGGCACTGTTGCCATTCTGAGCGATCGACCTCGGACAAGACCAATTGCTGGAAACCAAAGACGGCCATCCCATCCGCAAAGCTTCATGGCACACCGTATGAATCGTTAACTGGCAGTCTAGCAGGTGCAACCCAGACTTTTCAGCTTGTTTCATGCCAATTTTCAAAATCGAATCGTTGTTAAATTCGATCGTTCTGTTGCACTGAACGCAGACTAGATGGTGGTGGTGGTGCGGATAAGGCTGGTTTATTTCATAGTGTTTGTGACCTTCAGCTAGTTCGAGTTCGCGGAGCAGGCTCATCCTTGCCATTAACTTTAAAGTTCGGTAAATGGTGGACAAGCTAATGTTTTCACCGCGATTTTTTAACAAAGTGTACAAATCCTCCGCGCTCAGGTGGTTGCCTTTGGGGAGGTTCTGAAACACGTGCAAGATGGTTTCCCGTTGGGGAGTCATCCGCCAGCCTTTGTCATTGAGTTCGGATTTGAATGAGGACGCGGTGTAAAGTGCCATAGTGACCCTCTCAAGAAAGTCTGCCTATTGACAATCATACACAGCGATCGAGATATTTTGCAAATATCGGAGCTTATTGAAAAAAGCTTGGGGTAAAAATTTAGTTTTTGATAATTTTTGACGGCACACATACCATAAAGCCTTAGAGTAACCCATAATTGGAGTAAATTGGAATAAATCACAACATTCCACCTATAGTTCACTTTTTCAACTCCTCCGTAGTCGCTTCCTTCAGTTTGTGGGGCTAGCCCAACCAAATAGAGCGTAGTGGAAAGGAATTTTTAGGCAGTTTACCCAAGCCTCGTACAATTAAAGTGGTAGTCGCCAAACACCGTTCTAGTTTAATTGCACACCTCAAGCATTACTGCTGTAGGCTTTTTTGATGAAGCATCACCTCTGAAAGATGGCGCTTAATTGCTTTTAGAGCCACATTACGAGCGGCATTTAAACCACTATGAGCTTTGTACCCATCCACAGTTGCTACTAATGCAGCCCCCGGTCGATAGCTATCAAACTCAGTCGGGCTTGAAGGGAATTTGCATCCTCTCCAGACAGGCTCGCCCCAAGGGGTAAGACGGCTCGTATTCATCGGACTAACGCGAGTTGTGAGAATTGCATAATCTTGATAAGCAATTCGTTTGACTTGTTCATAGATTTTGCCTTTCAACCAGTAAGCACGTTTTTGATTTGAGCGTCTTGAATATTTCCCGCGTTTGGGTCGCAAATTTCCCAGATGCTCAAAGCTAATCACATTTGCCCGCCAATGATTGGCCAACTCAACAAGCTCGCGGGATACGGCTCTTGAATATTCAATTTCCACAGCAGATAAAGAGTCCCATGCTTTTTTAGCAAAGCCACGGGAAATGATTCCCGTTTTGCCCATTTTGATGGCGATATTTCCTAGATTCCGCTTCCTACGAGCTACATGACGCGACTGGTTAATGAAATGTCTAGCGACTTCAGTCGTTTCGCCTCTGTCGTTGGTTTCTAGGATGCTAGCAATGACGATGAACTTGTCGAGATCCATGTCAATTCCGCAGGTCCGAAACGTGCTTTTTGCCATGATTCCTTTGATGCCACCCGTAGCAGGAACGTATTTTTCAAGTGGAAAAACTATCCACAAAGAACCGTTTTGAACCTGCACTCTAGGGGAGCCTTTTACCCATTGGGTCGGAACGTCAGGGCATTGATACTGATGTTTTATCCACTTCCATGAATCGCCTACCAGCATCTTTAGAACAATAGAAAAACCATCATCCTCTTTCCACATCCCAGCATCGTACTGAGGGTTAAAGTTAAACGCTCCTTGATGGAGCGGTGGCTTGTGGTGCTTGAGCCTTTTTGGGCGATTCAACCATTTTTGATAGGTTGAATTCCAGCTTTTATAAGCACCAATTGCTTGCCTGATGGCTGCTCTCTTCATCCCAGAAGGAAAGCCTTTTACGAAAGGATGATTAGCCGTGAGTAGCTCGTAGTAACGCCAGCCTCCATTTTCTTTTGTCAGGATGCCTTGAGGAGCTTCGGCAATTAGTAGGAAATAGAAATGAACTATCTCGTTATAGGCTGCCTTAGTTGGCTGCATATCAAAACCAGAACGAAGCAATTTCGCCTTGACTGACTTAGTGGCAATGGAAAATCCTTTTTGAGGTTTTAGCATCTTTCGACCTGAGATGTTTGTTGAACTCTGATTTTCAAATCAAGTTGCAAAGCCGATCTATTGACTTACCCCAATATACTCCAATATTCGTGTTTCTAGTAATTAGACAGAGAAATCGTGTAGAAGTAATAATTTTTTCTTCTGCTTTATGCTTTCTGTCTTCTGCCTTCTACCTAGATCCAGAAACGGACATTACCAATACACTGACATACTCCCGAACCTTGAGGAATCGGGATTCTGGATTCAAACAGACAAAGCAAGCATCGCTTGTTTGATATTGCCTAGCCCTATAGGTTGATGCCTCAACCTATAGGATTGTTTTGGGATTCTAGAGTTGAGACCGGATTTTTAGATCTCGCGCATCCACAATACATACCCTATGATGAAAGCCGTCCTATAAGGACGAAGCCTTAAACCCTATTTGTCAGTAAATGCACACCAGCTAATTTAAGTCAGAGACTCAAGATAGTCGCGCACGCGGTTGCGACGCTTGGGTTGGCGGAGTTTTTGCAAAGCTTTGGCTTCAATTTGGCGGACTCGCTCGCGGGACAAGTCCAGAGCTCGACCGATTTCTGCCAAGGAGTAGGGGTGTCCGTCGCCCAAACCAAAGCGCATCAGAATAACATCTCGTTCGCGGCTAGTCAAATCTGCCAACAATTGTTGCAAGTCGCGGTGCAGAGCTTCTCGCATCAGCATTTCTTCTGGCGAGATGCTGTCGGTTTCGAGTAAGTCGCCCAACTCTGTATCTTTTTCGTTGCCCACTTTAGTTTCCAGAGAAACAGAGCGAGGAACTCGCAGCAATACTTCCCGAACTTGAGCGGCAGTCATGTCCAATTCGACGCCGATATCTTCGATCGTAGCTGTGCGACCTTTTTCTTGAGATATTTTGCGCTGGGCTTTCTTGATTTTGTTAAGTTTTTCGGTGATGTGGACGGGGAGGCGGATGGTGCGGCTTTGAGTCGCGATCGCCCGCGTGATTCCCTGGCGAATCCACCAGTAGGCGTATGTGCTAAACCGATAGCCCCGTGTCGGGTCGAACTTTTCGACAGCTCGTTCCAGTCCGAGAGTACCTTCTTGTATTAAATCGAGCAATTCTAAACCGCGATTTTGATATTTTTTTGCCACGGAAACCACCAGGCGCAAATTCGCCTTAATCATGTGGTCTTTAGCTTCGATGCCTTCAGCTTGAATTTTTTCGATCGCCTCTACCGTCATCTCGGCCAATTCTGCCCACTGGCGCTTGCCTTCGGCCATAATTCGCTTGAGTTCTGGCACGTCACTGATGCCTGCGGTTAATGCCCAGCGTTCCAGGGAAGGTTTGTGTCCCAATTGTGCAGACAGGCGATCGCGCACTTCTATTAAATGCACGAAGCTTTGAATCAGCCCTTCTTCCTGGGAAGCGACGGTGTTGCGCAATTCCAGCAATTTGATGTAGCGCTGAACTTTTTGAGCTTCGGAGACTTCTTCGTCTCTACCCAAGAGACGGACCCGACCGATTTCCTGTAAGTACAGGCGCACTAAATCTGTAGTGCGGCGGCTAGCGTTTTTTTGCAATTTGGATGCTGTGTCTGCATCTTCAGTCTCTGCTGAGTCTTGGTCGATGGGTTCGTCTCCAGCTTCTTCAGCATCTTCATCCAACACATCTACATCTTGCAAGGGATTGACTCGCAGTTGTTCGTCGAATTCAGCTTGAGCGTAAAAAGAGGTGGCTGGCATAGTGATTTTCTCAATGGCTCCGGGTGAAAAGATGCTACGCTTAGCGGTTATTTATAATTATGATGCCCACTTTGTTAAGACGAAGCATCACCGCTGTTTGTTTCTTTACTAACTTTTCTGACTTTTGTGCTGTTGGAGAGATCGAGCTTTGGCTGCCCCACTTGTTTTACCAAGATTCGGGAAAACGCTAAGAACTTTCTGATGTAACAGTTTGAAGCCCCGAAAAGTGCGTTGTACTTCTTTGTTTATATAGCTAGTATAGATAGAGACTGGCTATAAACAAGTGACCAAGGTCAGAAGTTAAGTTAATCTTCATCACCAATAACCTCGTTCCCGATCACTTCGCCAAAATAGGGATTTTTTTAATAAAACTTTATATAATTCGGGGTTCTTGATTAAATACCCCACAGCTCACAGGAAGCTTAATCCCTTGCACCATATGAGATTCATGGTTTTTTGAGTCTCCCTTATCGAGTTGGCAGTTAAGGGAAAAACCGGGTTTCCTGACAAAAATTCGGCATTTCAACCCAGGAATTCCAGGAAAAAACCCGGTTAATCGATGTATTTGGCGTAGGTTGGGAGTTGGATGTGGCGATCGATCTATAACTTTTTTGGTGTTGGCTGGGGCTTCCCATTTAACCTCACCCAATATGATCGGCATCAAAAACCGGGTCTTTTGAACTCCCGCTGGCACAGAAAGCGTAGGTTTTTCCTCGCCGTTACCTATTGGTGAAAAGTTAAGAATGGCATTGCATTTGTCAATCAGTAAGATTACCGAAAAAACTGTTTTTTTAGGAGTGTAAAATTCGCAATTTGGGGGCGAGGGGCGATCGATATGGCACTCCGGACGTTAGGGAAGCTTGCAGCTATATCGATCGCCTAAATCTCAGTTTTTCACCCAAAATTAGAGCAAGCTGTAAGTATAATTGCTGAGGAGCAAATGCTTCCCTAGGTTAAATTGTCACCGAATAGCATGGGTTTGAAGCCCTTACTCAGGTCGGCAGATTGTGATAAGAGCGGAGTTTAAATCTCCGTTCTTATCACTTCGCACTCAACTGTCAACTGTCAACTGTCAACTGTTTAACAATGCTGTTACCCGATCGAGTTTGAGTGACAATCATTCTCTCTCGCGCCAGTTCAGTTAAACTTAAATTACTAGCGCGGGTAAAGTTTCATCAATTCTCTCACCTGTTCGGCGTGATAGGAACTGCGAGTTAAGGGAGAAGCGACAACTTGCAAGAATCCCAAAGATTCGCCAAACTTTCTCCAAGCATCAAACTGTTCCGGCGGCACAAAATTTTCAACGTTCAAGTGCTTTTGAGTCGGTTGCAGGTACTGTCCCAGGGTCAAAATATCGCAGCCAACAGCCCGCAAGTCTTGCATCGCCTCGCGAATTTCGGCATCTGTTTCTCCCAGTCCCACCATAATCCCGGATTTGGTATAAACGCCCGGTGCGAGTTGGCGGCTGCGCTGTAAGAGTTCCAGGGTGCGATCGTACTTTCCTTGCGGCCGCACCTTGCGGTAAAGTCGCTTTACGGTTTCGGTATTGTGGTTGAGTACCTCGGGCCGGGCTGCGAGAATAATTTCTAAAGCTTGCCAGTTGCCGCACAAGTCGGGAATCAAAACTTCTATAGTTGTATCGGGCATTGTCGATCGTACAGCTTGAATGCACTCGACAAACTGAGACGCGCCCCCATCCGGCAAATCGTCGCGGTTAACAGAAGTAATCACAACGTGATTGAGTTTGAGTCGCTGCACCGCCTGCGCCAATCTTTGGGGTTCCGTCGGATCTAAAGCTTGGGGCTTTTTCTCAAAATCGATATCGCAGTAAGGACAGGCGCGGGTACAAGCCGGCCCCATAATCAAAAATGTAGCAGTACCTGCGTTGAAGCATTCGCCGATGTTCGGACACGACGCCTCCTCGCAAACCGTATTCAGGGATAAATCCCGCAAAATTTCTTTGACGTTGCCGACGCGCTCCCATTGGGGGGCTTTAACTCGCAACCACTGGGGCTTAACTGTCACGCCTGCCTCCGTCTGAGTAGTGTTTTACAAAACATTATACTAGGAGGTGGCTAAGTTTTGACTTAAAAATGTGATATCATAAAAATCTATTGACTAATTTCGGGATGTAGCGCAGCTTGGTAGCGCACCTCGTTCGGGACGAGGGGGTCGCAGGTTCAAATCCTGTCATCCCGATTGTTAAAGTAAATCGGATATTCCGCAGCAATTTCGAGGCAGAGCCTCTGGATATTCATTACCAGGCTCTGCCTGGTAACGAGAAATAAGCGCAACTGCGAACGAGTTTTTTAAACGCTCAAATTGCGCCGCAAAAAGCTTTCTAGGGATTCCATTCTCATGCCGTAAATAGATTCTAAGTGCTGGACTTCTTCGGGAGTGCAGAAAAACTCGTTAGCCAGCAATACCCGCAAAGTTCCCAAGCCTTTTTGAGCTTGAGGGTTCAATAAACCCACGGCATTTCGCAATCCGTCAAAGACAACCATTGGCGGGTTAATTACGATCGGTTCGCGCTTGAATAAGCGGCCAAAAATGCGGGCAATGTCGTCTCTGGTCAGCACATCGGGGCCGCCGACTGATAAAATTTGGTTGCGCGCGCCTTCTACTGTTGGCGAGTCTGCTGCAATATGAGCCAAGTCGTCGGTACTGACAACAGAGGTGCGGTTTTTGCCGTCGCCAATCAGCAGGTAAAGTCCGGTTTCTCGAAATCTTTCTGCTAGGGGCAGCAAACTCGAAGCGAAACCGGCTGGCCGCAAAATGGTATAATTTAATCCGCTGTTTTGCAGGTATTTTTCGACTTCTCGCTTGGCTTTGAATACTGCTGAATCTTCGTATCCGCGATCGACTCCCAGTACAGAAAGAAATACAAAGTGCTCAACTCCGGCTTCTTTGGCGCAGTCGATCAGTTCTATGTTGGCGCGGTAGTGTACTGCTTGAACGTCGCCGCCGGTGCCGTGGGTGCTGATGATGTACTGCACTCCTTGGCAAGTTTTTTTGATATCTTTGTCTTGTTTCAAGTCGCCGATAAAAATTTCGGCGCCTCGGTTTTCTAGTTCTGAATAGCGAGAAGCGAGGCGAACAAATGCGCGGACAGGTTTGTCTTGCTGTCTGATTTCTCGTACTATTCGGCGGCCTAGTGGGCCTGTTGCTCCAGTTACTAAGAACATGATTTTTGGGTGTTGGTTGTTATAGAAGAAGGAAGAAGAAAGAAGCTAGGGTTTTAGAAACCCGGTTTCTTAAATTTCTCGTTGCTTAACCTAAGATTTATGTTAGAAACCGGGTTTCTTTTGCCAAGCATCACCTAGGGTTTTAGAAACCCGGTTTCTTGAATTTCTCGTTGCTCAACCTAAGATTTATGGTAGAAACCGGGTTTCTTTTGCCTTAGTCCTATTTATAACTGATAAATCAAATTTCGACAATTACGGGGGCGTGGTCGCTGGGTTTAACTAATTTTCTGGGAGCCATGTCTATTGTACAGTTTTTTGCTTGTTCGTACAAGGGCAAACTGAGATAATGGTGGTCGATTCTCCAGCCGTTGTTGCGGGGAAATGCGGCGGCGCGGTAGTCCCACCAGCTATAATGTCCGCCTTCTGATGTGAATTTGCGAAAGGGGTCGTTTAATCCTAATTCGGTGATTTCTGTTAATGCTTGGCGTTCGGGTATTGATAGGCCAACGGAGTTTGCAGCAGCTTTGGGATTGTATATATCTCGATCGTCCGGTACGATGTTGAAGTCGCCACAAATGCACAGGTTGGGCGATTTGTCTAGTGCTATTTTCAGGTATTCTTGCAGCAGTTTGAGCCAATGCAGTTTGTATTGATACTTCTCGGAACCAACCTCGGAACCGTTGGGAACGTATACGGAAATGATGCAAATATCGTCTATAACCCCGGCTATGAGGCGCTTTTGTTCGTCGAAGCTGCCGACGGTTGCGTCGCCGAGAATGGGGGCAAATCCGGCGCTGACTTGTGACAGGGGCGATCGGCTAAAAATAGCGACGCCGTTGTAGGATTTTTGACCGGAGATGTAGCAGTTGTAGCCGATGTCGAGGAAGGGTTGCAGGGGAAAGTCTTTGTCTGTAACTTTGGTTTCTTGCAAGCAGAGAACGTCGATTTGGTTGGTTTGCAACCAGTTAGTAATGTGTTCTATGCGGATGCGAATTGAGTTGACGTTCCAGGTGGCAATTTTCATTATAGTAAGTAATAGATTAGTCGATTTTAGATTTTAGATTTACTCTGCATCGGAGTGCGATCGGGATGCTCGTGAGCGATGGTCGCCAGTGGGACGCTCTATAGTATAGTACAGTTTGAGGCTGGTGAGTTCGGATGTGCGATCGGCGAAGCTATCCCGAGCGTGAATCGCACGTAAGCGCATTGAGGCAGATTTGGCTGATAGCATGGCGCAAGCTGAGGGATATGGGGTCTTCCTAGAAATTGAACTTCACACCCTGTGATACAATAAATTTAAGCAAGAAATTGTTTTCTTATTAAGTTTTTATTTTTTTAGTTATGACAACAATTACAATTCAAGTTGATGAAGATATTAAGAAGGCGTTTGAAGGGGCTACTCCTGAGACTCAGAAACAGTTAAGCTCGATCATTCAATTGTTTTTGAGAGAAAATTTACACAGCAAAACTTTAACAGAGGTAATGGCAGAAATTTCTGATAAAGCACAACAGCGCGGCTTGACACCAGAAATATTACAGGAGATTTTAGCCGATAATGACGAATAGATTTGCGATCGATACTAATGTTTTAATCAGTGCTTTGCTTTTTAAAACCTCAGTACCATTTCGGGCGATCGAATTGGCAGAAAAACAAGGAATAATTTTATATTCTGAAGCGACTTTAAAAGAATTAGAGCAAGTTCTGAATCGTCAAAAGTTTAACAAGTATCTTTCTTTAGAGGACAGAAAGGTATTTTTGCTGAAATTTATCAGTTCTTCTCAGTTAGTCTCTATTACCGAAAAAATCGCAGTGTGTCGAGATGAAAAAGATAATAAGTTTTTAGAGTTGGCTGTTAGTGGTAATGCCAATATAATTGTTACGGGGGATATGGATTTGTTGATATTAAATCCTTTTAGGACAGTAGAAATTATTACTCCCGATATGTTTATTGATAGATTTAGTTAATCGCCAACTCAGTCAGTTATTAATGCTGGTTTTTCAGATACTCAATCAATACAGGCTGGAGTGTGAAAAGTGTTTTCTGACCTTGTTTCACTTTTTCAATTAATAAACGCCGTCCCAAGGATTGCACAGCTTGTAATAATGCTGATGGGGATAATTCGAGATGGGCTGAAATTTTTGATATTTCAACTGGTGCAGCTTCACTAGCTAACGAGGATATCACTTGTTTTTCTGGTTCGGTTAGCCGATCGCACTGCTGCTCCAATAGTGATTCTAAGTCACCTAAGAATAGGGTATCATAGGATAAGAATTCGGAAACGCTGCCGCCGAATAAGTCTTGAATCAATGTGGCAATTATATTTAACCATAAGGGATTGCCTCGGTAAAGGTCGATTAGTTCTGACCATTTCTCCGGTTCTGCTAAACCTTTTTCTCTGAATATTTCTTGTGCTTCCGTGCCTAAACCGTTGAGTTGCAGCGATTTGCAGGGGCGGTTTTCGCCTTCTAAGGCGGCTATTTCTCTGGGTTTTTCCCAACTCAGTAGGATTAGGCAACTGTTGTGGGATGATTCTGCTATTTGTTTGAAGAATGTGCCGTAATTTTCATAGCCTGGTTGGTAGTGGCCTGCGAGTTGTTGGCTGCTGAAGATGGTTTGGATATCATCGAGTACGATCAGACAGCGGTGCGATCGCAGATATTCTAGTAGGGGCAATCCCCCCGTGGTTGCCCTTTCTTCGGGGGAGGGGGCGGGCACGGGGGCACCGCCCCTACAGAATTGAATTAAGTCGGTTTGGAGTGATGCCAGGGGTGGGGAGTTGCGGAAACTGCGGTAAATAATGCGATCGAATTCGTGTTGAATTTGTGGGATTAGTTGGAGTGTCAGCGCGGTTTTGCCAATACCTGATAAGCCGAGGATGGTGACGAGACGGGTGCGGCTTGAAATCCAGTTTTCGAGGGTGGAGAGTTCGGATGTGCGGTTATAGAATAGGTTGGGTTCTGGTGCGTCGGATAAGTCTAAATGTATTTTAGGTTCGGAATTGCTAGTTTTTTCATGAAATTTATCCTTGTCTTGCGGTGCAGGTTGTGAGACTTTGGGAGAGTAAAAAGTATCTGCGGAGATGTTACGAATATGAATACAGCCATTCCCGACGAGTGAGACATTGGAAACTTGTAAATTTTCCAGCTTTGCTCTAAAATTTGCTTTAGATACTTGTTCCTCGCCTAATGCAACTGATAGAAGTTTCCATAATTTGAAACCAACTTCTTTAACATATTTCTCTGAGCGGTGGTGTTCCTGTGCAATTTCTTTATATTTTTGATTGTCCCAAGCGCCGCGCAGTATAGCTTTTTGCAGACTATCTAAGTGTTTTCCCGTAGTAGTTAAAGCTAGATTGTCAGTAAACTTTAAGGCTTCTTCAATATCCATTAGTCACGCAGATGCAAGGGTTCGACTTGATTATAGCGTAACTAAATATGACTTTTTCAAACTTGACCAGCTAAATATGACTTTTTATGACTTAGTTGGGAGGGGAAAAAACTACTAAACATGGCTTTATATGGCTTGAAAAACTTTGGCATTTAGGAAATAATTTATAAATAGACACCATAAAGATAATAAAGCTGATGCACCGCTTAAAAATGGGTTTGTTGTTTGTTACTGTTGTATCGAGTTTTTCTTTCGGTTCAATCGCACGAGCGGGAGAGCGATGGCCTGTTCCAGAAAATCGTGGTAGCTGTCTGGTAAATCAAGTTTGCGATACATATAATAAGAATCAGGACTATCAAAAACCTTCTAATGCTTGGGGAATAGCTGGGTTTTATGTAAATCTAACAAGTCCAGACTCTTCTGCTATTATCAGATGGAGCGCGAGGCTATGCGATGGTAAGGAGATTACTGGGTCAAAAGATATTTCCACCAGTTCTACAGGTCAAAACTATATTGACTTTCCTAACAGGTCTTTCTTTGCACAAGGGGTTTGCTCTTTTAGGTTTAATGTACTGGACGCAAAGAGATATCGGGATGGGGGGAATCAAGTTGATTTCTTGATGAACTACGATGTAGATTACTAACTAAGAGAAGTGGGAAATAGAGTCTTAAAAACTCCTCTCCCTATTTTCTAAAAAAGGGCGATCGCCCTTACATCCCAATTTGTCAAAAAGTGCGATCGCCTTTACTCAAGCAAAGTTAAAATAGTTGTAGCCTCAGCCAATAGTTTACACTTGACTTTATTGTTTTCGCCCTCAATCAGACAATGAGCTGGATTATCCTCCAAGGGGTCATGCCGGATAATGAAGCCTAAAGAACGGGCAGATCCTGCTACCAAAACACCCACTTTAGTAGTGTCAGGATTTCTCGCACGAGCTAAAATTTCTTGGGGAGTTGTTAGCCTCGCTAACTCAACTGAGATACTGTTATCAGGTTTTCCTCTAACCTGGAAAGCAACTGATTTTACAGTACCATCCTCATAGAGATGTACATTAGGAATTCGACGATAAAGAATATCATTGTCTGCAATTTCTTCTAGCATTATCTCATCCTGACTTATGCAATCAATAGCTGAGACACCACATTCAGGACTTCAGATAATGACACCTCGTTTTTTTCCTCAAATTTTCTCTCGCTTCCCTCTCCCTTAATTAGTAGATAGCTGAAACTCATATCAGGTTTAATTTCCACTTCTAAATTGCCGTGTGGGCTTCGCCATTCCAGTTGTAGGCTACCATTAGCAATTGGTGCTGCATCATAGGGTAAAATTAGATCGCCAACTAAAGGCGAAAGAGAGTATTTGATATGAATAAGTAACTGACAGGCTTTTACAAATGCAACGGGCGAAATTGCTAATGCACCATAAGAATCCCAGTCAGGTTCTAGTTGGGCAAGTTGCGTCAAACGCTCTAATATTGGATCCAAGGAAACATCAGTTAATGTTGCTTGAGACATGGCTTTTACAAAGAGCGTAGTTTGTATTGTATCATATTTATGCGTGCGGTTTCCCTTGAGAAGGGACGATTTTAGACTGAGGTTTCTTCTTTGACACGGCCCGAATAATATTTTTTCATCGATTCTTGAGAAATAATCCCATGACAAGATGCGTCTCTGGGCAAATCCCCTCTCGCTTCTTGCCTTGGCATTTCACCGCAAATCATTCGTTCCAAAGTTTCATCATCATACTCCAAATAGGCATCTGCAACTTCTTCCAGAAATTCCCCGATTTCTTCAGAAAGTTTCGGGCGCTCGATTCTTTCTACAATTGGTTCCCAGCTAAATTGGCTTTGATACTTCTCTAGTAAATCAGGAATCACCGGGCCGTGAACCCACGCTTGAAAATCCGCATTAAAGAGTGGCGTGCCATAAATTGCTAAATGCCAAGCTTGAGCGTAATACACGAGTTTTTGTAGCTTGTAAGCATTTATTTCTACATCGAATTGCGAGGCTAACCAAATGAAATAATTGGCAATCTCGCGATCGCTCAGTGTTTCCGAATTAGTTGAAACAGCAACAACTTTCAGTTCACCTTTAGCTAGATGTTCCAATAGTTCAGAAACAGACAAGTTGAATTGTTCAGCAATTTGCTCAACTCTTTGCCAGACTGGATAATTTACAGTTACTTGATATTCAGTTTTGATTGAAGGAGCTTGGGTCATGGCTAGGATTTCTTAGCGTTGACTAAAATAATTATAGCAAACTGTTCTACAATACTCGTAATTAAAATTATAGTATGATTTATGCTGAAAAAATAGAAATAGAGTCAGGTCTGAGAGTCAAAGCCCGATCGCCCTTCGTCTCCCATTTTCTGAAAAAGCGCGTGTAGCCAGCCGACAGATTACTGATTGGGTACCAGTACGATGAGGTAAAGTGAGTCGTCGCGAAGTGGGGCTTCATTCAGTTGACAGTTGACAGTTGACAGTTGACAGCGACCTCTACCTGGAAGTCAGAGGATTGGAGTAATGAATCGTCTGATTTTAATTTCTCCCTAAAAAAGAGAGGCTTTAAACCAATTCTTTCTGGTAAGCCATCGCACCAATCGCTGGCTAGCAATACACACCCACAAACTATGAGGTTTTAATCGGAGAGAGGGACTTCTAGACGCAGAAAATCTTGACAGTGAGGGCAGTATACACCTACATGATTTTCTGCGTAAATCCTGATTTTATTTCAGTTCAACATTTACAGTAGCAGACATCCCCGGTGCAATCCGCGATTCATAGCCTTTAATGCTTTCGGCATCAAACACAACTTTCACCGGAATCCGCTGCACTACTTTGGTGAAGTTTCCCGTGGCATTGTCGGGAGGCAATAAGGAGAATTGAGCGCCAGAAGCGGGAGAAAAACTATCGAGACGACCTTCAAATTTGCGGCTACCAAAAGCATCTAATTTGATTTCTACTTTTTGGCCTGGTTTCATGTTTGCCAGTTGCGTTTCTTTGAAGTTAGCAATTACCCATAAATCGTTACTGACGATCGCCATTAACGGAGTTCCCGACTGCACCCGCTGCCCCACTTCAACCGATTTGCGCCCGATTTGTCCGGCGGCGGGTGCGGTGATATTCGTGTAGGAAAGTTGCAGTTGAGCGTCTTTAACCGCAGCTTCCGATTGGGCGATCGCAGCCTTAGCAGCATCATACTGCGATCGACTGACCTTAGTTTGCTCGCCCGTAGCTTGAGCTTGTTGCAATCCGCCCTTCGATGCAGCCAGTTTGGCTTCGGCGGTGCTGATTCCTTCTTGGGCTACAGCGACTTTAGCTTGGGCGCTGGCGATGCCGACTTTGGCTTGCGCGACTTGAGCTTCAGCTTGCTTTACTCCTTCTTGAGCTTGCGCTACTGCTGCGATCGCTGCGGTTACGCCTTCCTTGGCTTGGGCTAACCTGGCTCTAGCTTGGGCAATTCCTTGTTGGGCTGCGGTGGTTTGGCCTTGGGCGACTTCGTAGGCGGCTCTCGCTGCGTCTAATTGCTGGCCGGCGATCGCACCTTCTTGCTGCAAACTTTCGTACCGTTTATAATCTGCTTGCGTTTTCACAAGATTAGCTTGCGCTTGCACTAACTGAGCTTGCGCTGCGGCAATTCCGGCTTCGGCTTCCGTCACTTTAGCTTGAGCTTGGGGAATTCCGGCTTCTGCTTGGGCGACTTTCGCTTGCGCTGCGGGTACGCCGGCTTCAGCTTGAGCGACAGCAGCTTCGGCTGCGGGTACGCCTTGTTGGGCTTCTCTAATTGCTGCTTGGGCGGTGGAAATGCCAGCGTTGGCGGTGCCGATATCTCCTTGGGCTTGGGCTGTTTTACCTTGGCTGGTTTGAGAGGCTAGGGAAATATTCGCTTGGGCTGCTTCGGCTTGGCGGCGGGCGTTTTCTAAGGCTGCTTGGGATTGTTGCAGTTTAACTTGGTAGTCGCGGGGGTCGAGTTTGATCAGCAGTTGGCCCGGTTTTACTTGTTGGTTATCTTCTACTAAGACTTCGCCGACTGTACCGTTGATGCGGCTGCTGACTTGGTGGATGTGTCCGGCTACTGTGGCGTTTTCGGTTTCTTGGTGGATGGAGGCGTATTGCCAATAATTGTAGCCAAAGCTGCCTGCTGCGATCGCCCCGATGCCCAGCGCTGCTAAAATTATCGCTTTCGGGGCTTTTTTCTTCGGCGTTTCCGGCGCCGGCAGGGGTGCTTGGATTTCTGTTTCTGGGCTGGTTTTTAGCTCTGCGGGGGCGCTGATTTCTGTTTCTGGCGCGGGGATTACTGGTAGGCTTTTTGCTATGGTGTTGTCGATCGGCTTTTCTAAGAGGGCTACTGCTTTGCCTTTGCCGTTACCGTTGAATTCTTCTGGGTTGATTTCGTTTGTGCCTTTCATGGTATTTGACTCCTGATACTTTAGTAAGATGTCGTTTGTTTAGGGTACGTAGTTTTTATTTAGTAAGACTGCTTGTTTTAAGAGTGCGTAGTATTTTTGAGTTGTTTTTAATGTAGTTGAGGTAGATGCTGCTGCGCTTCAGTCGAAAGAGCTATTTGTTGGCGGTTTAGGAAAGATTGACGATCGCCCGATCGATCAATTGGGAGAAGAGTTCTCGATCGGCTTTGGAAATGCCAGTCATTGACTTCTCTCGGATCTCCGCCACCAGCGGTGGCAGCACGTCTTGCAGTTCCCTGCCTGCATCCGTTAGCCAAATTCGCCAAATCCGCCGATCGCGCGTGTCTCTCTCGCGGCGGACTAAGCCTCTTTCTTCCATGCGATCGAGTACGCCTGTGAGTGTACCGCCTACCTGTTGCAGTTTGTCGCCAATACTGGAAGTTGGCAACCCGTCTTCTTGCCACAAGCAGCACAGTACCAACCAGTGAAATGGTGTCAGCCCAAATGGTTCGAGTATCTCTTGCAACCTGCGAGTCCCTAGCTGCCCTAGCAGTTTGATGCGGTAGCCCAGGCTGTAGGGGGCGAGAACGTCGTGCCACCTAGCTAGATATTTGCGATCGACTGTGGATATAGTAACCATCGGTTTATTACTTAGCGTTCGTATTATTAGTGTAAGATGTTATTTGGGAGCTGTCAAGGGGCGATCGCGGATTTTCGGTCATCGGATTTGAGATTTGAGATGGAGTCGGCAGCAAGTAAGTCAGTATAATGAGGGCGATCGCCCACGCTCGATCGCAAAAAACAGCTAAATTTTCGTCAAACTTGTTTGGATTTCTTAATTATTCCTAAAATAGGAAGCTCAAAGTTGCGATCGCACTTTATTCTAGTCCCAGGAAATCAGTACACCAAGTTCAATAATACCGACGATAATAATTTGTTCTATTCCTATATAATTTAGTCTCTCAAGGAGTGATTAATGTGATGTGCGAAGAGCAAAGAAAAAAATTAGATCAAATCATTCAGCAATTAAAGAACGCCCAATCCGAGGTGCAAGAAGCCTACGAAACAACAATGATGAGTGATGCCAAATGGGCCGTGTCTAGCCTGTGTGATGATTTAAAAAAAAATGAGTCGATCGATCCGTCTATAAAGAGCCAGCTCATGCCTTATTTTGAAGCAGCTCATTCAGCTATTCTTAGTTCTGAATCAACGCATAAACGAGCCGGAATCTGTGGTGACAAGCTGAATGAAGCAGAGTCTTGCATAATAAAAATACTGAGTAAACTCTGAAGAGAATGATTTAAAATTGGATCAGGCGAGTCCCGGAAAGTCCATCCTGGGGAATCTGTTTACATTTCTTAATTATTAGTAAAATAAGAAGAGTAAAGTTACGATCGCACATCGCACGTTATGCCACTCCAAGGAAATCAGCGCACCAAGTTAGACGACACCGACGACAATCTGTTTTATTCCTATCCCCGGTTTGTGACGCACGTAGACGAGGGATTCATTCAGCAACTAACCGACTTGTATCGGGAACGCCTGAAACCGAATACTCGGATTTTTGATATGATGAGCAGTTGGGTGTCTCACTTGCCCGAGGAAATGGAATTTGCTCATGTCGAAGGACACGGCATGAATGAAGAGGAGTTGGCAAAAAATCCCCGACTGAATCATTATTTCGTGCAGAATTTGAACGCAAATCCTAAATTGCCACTGCCCGATTCAGAGTTTGACGCGGTTGTCAACTGCGTTTCGGTGCAGTATTTGCAAAACCCGGATGCGATTTTTGCCGAGATGCACCGGATTTTGAAGCCGGGGGGCGTCGCAATTATCAGTTTTTCCAACCGGATGTTTTATCAGAAAGCAATTGCGGCTTGGCGGGAAGGTTCGGAGGGCGATCGGGTAAAATTAGTCCAGGGTTACTTTGATTCCGTCAAAGGAGCGAATATACCCGGATTTAGCAAGCCGGAAGTAATTGCTAAACAGTCTAGCTTGCCGAGTTTTATGCAAATGCTGGGGATGGGAGGCGGCGATCCATTTTATGCGGTAGTTGCTTACCGCCAAAGTTAGGATTTTTTTAAATGTTTGTAGTGAGGACTTTAGTCCGCTGATTTTTTTGAGCACTAAAGTCTTTACTACAAACCGAGCTAGAGTTACGCTCTCTCTTAGAATATATTTAACAGTGGCTCCTAAAACATGGACAACCAACTTTTGCAACGCATCACACTCGATCCAAATATCTGTCACGGAAAACCCTGTATTCGCGGTCTCAGATATCCAGTAGAGTTGATTCTTGAATTACTTAGTTCAGGTATGAATGCTAAAGAAATTATAGATGATTATGATGATTTAGAACATGAAGATATTCTAGCTGCTTTGCTATTTGCAGCACGGCTGACTCAAGTGAAAAGCATATATCGAGTATTAGTGTAATGAAGTTTTTGGTAGATGCACAATTACCAGTACGTCTGGCACGCGTTTTGCAATCTGCTGGTTGCGATACTATTCATACTAAGGATTTACCTCGACTCAACGCAACTCCCGATTCAGAAATTAACTTGCTTTCAATGCAAGAAAGCAGAATTGTTATCACCAAAGATCGAGATTTTCTCGATTCATTTCTGATTAGCCAGCAACCTTACAAGCTGTTAATATTGACGACTGGCAACATAAATAACAACCAACTTATAGACTTATTTGTGAATAATTTGCCGCATTTGGTTGAAATGTTTGAGGAACATTCATTGATAGAAATGAATCGCGATACAATTGTAGTTCACCAGTAATAATTAAGTAGGTAAAACCTTGATATGAAACCATATCAGCAAATAGAAATTGACGAATGCGGCGAGCCTTTAGTCCCAATTCCACCAGAAGATTTTGCCTTTGAAATTCCGCACCCTTATCAAAAGTTGGGTGCTCCCTATCACAACAGCAAAGCAGATTCACCTTACTATTTGCGGCAAGGAGTTGTAGATAGTTTAGTAGCAGCTCAAACTCAGCTACAGCAAAATCATCAAAATTGGAAAATTCTGATATTTGATGCTTATCGACCCGTGGAAGTCCAGCAATTTATGGTAGATTATACTTTCAATCAAATTGCCGTAGCTCAAGGCTGCGAATTTCCGGTTTCCGAAGACAAACGCCAAGTAATTATAGAACACGTGTATCAATTTTGGGCTGTGCCGAGCCTCGATCGCGCGACGCCTCCTCCTCACAGTACAGGTGCAGCTTTAGATGTAACTTTAGTCGATGAACATAATCGACCAATTGATATGGGTTCTCCGATTGATGAAATATCAGAACGTTCTTATCCCGATTATTTTGGTAATAGCAAGGACGCGCAACAACAGCAATACCACCTGCACCGGCAAATATTGAAAGATGCGATGATAGCTGCTGGTTTTGAGCAACATCCTAACGAGTGGTGGCATTTTTCTGTGGGCGATCAGATGTGGGCGTGGTTGACAAATAACAAGAATAGTGGTAGTCAAGTTATCGCCCGATACGGCCGCTATTAAACCATTTTAGATTTGAGACGACTGAATGCTCGATCGCTATAAATCATTTGGATTGCAACCGCTAAGATATAGCAGTGGACAGTTGACAGTTGCAGAACGGGAATCAAATCATTGATGCAGAACGGGAATCGACTCTATTCATGAAGTTATTTATGTCTTCACCCATGTGGCGGTTGCTATACTGAAAACCTTCTTGATTCCTGAAACCCCTGCTTTGATTACTTCTTCCTTCTGTCAACTGTCAACTGTCAACTGTCAATTGTCAACTGTCAATTGTCAACCGTCAATTGTCAACTGTCAATTCTTCCTTCTTTTGGGTCAGCTATTGCCAGCGGGGTAGCCGTGCTTTAAAATTAACGAGAGCTAACAAGTGCAGGCAAATCAAGCCAGCACCGCAAACTCTAAAGGATAACTTAGATTTCACCAATGAAAGCACTCATCCTCTCTGGCGGCAAAGGAACACGCTTGCGTCCCCTCACCTATACGGGTGCTAAGCAGTTGGTTCCTGTGGCAAATAAGCCTATACTGTGGTACGGAATTGAAGGCATTGTGGCGGCTGGGATTACGGATATCGGGATTATTATTAGTCCTGAAACAGGTGAAGAGGTGAAGGCGAAAACAGGAGATGGCTCTCGCTTCGGTGCAAAAATTACTTATATCTTACAATCAGAGCCGGCGGGACTCGCTCATGCAGTAAAAATTGCGAGACCATTTTTGGGTGATTCTCCATTTATTATGTATTTAGGAGATAACTTAATTCAGAGTCAGCTAGATCCGTTTTTAGAGAATTTTAATAAGCAAAAACTAGACGCTCTAATTTTGCTGCGCCCAGTTCCCAATCCCAGTGCTTTCGGTGTAGCAAAGGTTGATGAGAATGGGCGAGTTTTACAGTTAGTAGAAAAACCCATAGTTCCGCCGTCTAATTTAGCACTGGTGGGGATTTACTTTTTTGCTCCTACTATTCACGAGGCGATCGATCAAATTCAACCCTCGCCCCGCGGGGAACTCGAAATTACTGATGCTATCCAACAGCTAATCAATCAAGAAAAACACGTAGAAGCCTGCAATTTAGATGGTTGGTGGTTGGATACCGGGAAAAAAGATGATTTGCTGAGTGCAAACCAAATCATTTTAGATAGCTGTATTGTAGCTTCAACTGAATTAAAAGTAGATGCCAAAAGTCAAATTATCGGGCGAGTGCAAGTAGGGGAAGGTAGTGAAATCATTAATTCTACAGTTCGCGGGCCTGTGGTAATTGGGGAAAATTGCCGCATTGAAAATTGCTTTATCGGGCCTTACAGCAGTATTGCCGATCGCGTGACGATGGTTGATGCTGATATCGAACACAGTGTAATATTGCAAGGGGCGAAAATTGTTGGCATTCACCAGCGAATTGTTGACAGCGTGATCGGACAGCGAGCTCAACTCACAAATGCGCCGCCGCGTCCTAAAGCGTTGCGGTTTATGATTGGTGATGACAGTCAAATCGAGTTAGTATAACTTAGGATTTGCACTATTCTCGTAGCGGCAATTTACCCGATGGTGCGCGTTGCTACGTCTACGAGATGGTGCCCCTCGGCGCACCATAAATTTAAAGGAGGCGGAAGATTGCAGTACGAAGAAATACCGACTCAACAAATTATAGATAAACTGCGGCAAACTTTGGAGCCGCGAATTGGTATTGCTGAGTTGTCGCTGTCGGAAAGACCAAATAGTGCGATCGCCCAAAATGAAGATGACGAAGACATTGCGCTTCTCAAAGCGGGCTTTGACATTTATAACATTCCAATTACATCTTACCAAAGGCGGCTCGGTTCCGCAGTCATCGCCGTCAGAAAAATTGTCCGAAAATTGCTCAAGCCCGTACTAGACAGACAAGTAATTTACAATTTCGCCAATACCCGCGTCGTGCAAACCTTGAGCACACAGTTGCAAAAATTGCAAGAAAATCAACAAACTCTAGAGAAAAAACTTACATCGGAATTCAGCAGCGGGTTTCCCGAAGTGACAGCGCAGCTTGAGAGTCAACAACAGGCGATCGCAAATTTTCAGTCTGAAGTAGAGCAAATCAAAGCAGTACAGCAGCAACATACTGCTATTTTAGAGGAGATTAGCGCTCAATTGGGCGATCGACAACCATAAAGCATCAAAGATGACTACACTTCCTATATGCTCATTTATTATAGTTAACTATAATGGTCTGCGCCACACCAAAGACTGCTTGAAATCCCTACAAAAACTTGCGTATCCAGAATCACAACTCGATTTAATCGTAATTGATAATTGTTCTCAAGACGATTCGGTTCATGCTTTGCGCGAACTGTTTCCAAAAGTTCGGATCTTTGTGAATACCGCCAACAACTTTGCCAAAGCCCTCAACCTCGGCATCAGCGAAGCAAAAGGGCAATACATCGGCTTTCTCAATAATGATGCAACCCTTGACAGTCACTGGCTGGAAATATTAGTTAAACGCCTAGAAACTGACAATAAAGTTGGTGCAGCTAGTGGCAAATTGCTGTTTAAAGACGGGCGAATCAACAGCGCGGGCATTCAGCAATTACCTAATTTTTATTGGCAAGATGTCGGTTTTGGCGAGAAAGATGCGGGACAGTATAATACAGAAAGGGAAGTAGAAGGGCTTTGTTGGGCGGCGGTGCTTTTCCGCAGGGAATGTCTGGAAGATGTCGGGCCGATCGATGAAGATTTTGTGATGTATTTTGAAGATGTAGAGTTTTCCAAACGCTGCCAAAAACGCGGTTGGAAAATGCTTTATACTCCCGCAGCTATCGCCCATCACGAGTATCGAGGTTCGAGTAAAGGTAGCAAACTCACCGAGTATTTCTGCAACCGCAATCGGTTTTTGTATTTGGCGAAACACGAACCTCTGCAATTAGTGAAATCGATTCATACTTCGGATTTTTTTAGTAACAAGCAGTACGATTTGCTGTTCGAGAGTTTGTTTTTCGCGATTAAAAAACTGCTAGATTATCAGAAACCGGAAATCGTCGCAGCGGTACTGCCGCAGTTGACGGAAAAGTTGGCGGTGATTTACAGTAGAATGAAGGTCGATCGCATTTTACCTCGATTGGAGGTGGTTAGGGGCGATCGCAAAATGTCGATCGCAATTTACGATCACGGACTGCATTTTATCGGCGGCGGGCAAAAATACGTCGCTACCATCGCCTCGCTGCTGCAAAATGAATTTGACATTACTTTTATCGCCAACAAACCCGTGGCTGTTTCCGACTTAGAGTCGTGGTACGGACTCAACCTTTCAGAATGCAAAATCAAGATTATTCCGTTGCAGTTTTACGAGAAACGTGGAATGCAGTGCATCGATTCCAGTATCATCGCTGAGGATATGGAAAATCCCTTTGATGAAATTGCCAGAGAAAGCAAAAATTACGATATTTTTGTCAACGCCAACCAACTCGAAAAAGTCAAACCGCTGTCGCCGATATCAGTATTTTTCTGCCACTTCCCGAATACTTTTCGCAACCGTCATTTTGCTGTGGATGATTACACTTTTATTATTGCCAACAGTCAATTTACTGTCAAGTGGTTGGAGAAACGTTGGAATTTGCAACCCACTTTTATGCTGTATCCGCCCGTGGAAATGGCTACAGCTAAAGTGTCGAAGGAAAAGATAATTTTAGCTGTGGGACAGTTTGAAGCTGGAGGAACAAAAAAGCAAATTGAACTCATCCAAGCTTTCCGCAGTTTGCTAGCAGATTATCCAGATGAACTTCAAGGATGGCGGCTGATTTTAGCGGGTAGCAGTGTTCCGAAAAATCCTTATTTAAAGACGGTTCAGAATTTGTTGAAGCAGGATTCAAGGGCGATCGAACTTAAAGTCAATGGTTCCTTAGATGAGGTAAAATCGCTTTATGCTAAATCGAGTATATTTTGGCATGGCTGCGGTTTGGGCGAAGTCAATCCCCAAAGGTTTGAGCATTTTGGGATGGCGACTGTTGAAGCAATGCAAAACTGTTGTGCTCCGATCGCGTTTTGTGGCGGTGGACAACCGGAAATTGTCGAACACGGGCGATCGGGCTTTTTGTTCAATACGGTTGAGGAACTTTGCCGCTATTCACATCAACTAATTGCTCATCCCG
Organism: Microcoleus sp. PH2017_35_SFW_U_B; assembly: GCF_020737865.1. Classification (NCBI taxonomy): domain Bacteria; kingdom Bacillati; phylum Cyanobacteriota; class Cyanophyceae; order Oscillatoriales; family Microcoleaceae; genus Microcoleus; species Microcoleus sp. PH2017_35_SFW_U_B. The sequence goes on along the minus strand of NZ_JAEQDE010000069.1, from coordinate 56,560 downwards.
ATTTGTTAGCAGAACTTCAAGCTGGTGCACAGCAACGCAGTCAGAACTTTAGACTCGCACCTTTTGAACACAAAGTCAAGAGTTTTTTTGAGATTATTCACCAGGAATATGCTACAATTCGGCTGCCAAATCCAGGCGAGATTGCTCAAATACTCGATCGACCTTAAGCATACAGATATAGCTGTGGGTAAGGACGTGGCAGTGTCTGTTAGTGTTAAGTTAAGCCTCGATCCCCCCTAGCCCCCCTTAAAAAGGGGGGGACAAGAGTATTCTCAAAGTCCTGCTTCTTAAAAAGGGACAAAAGTATTCTCAAAGTCCCCCTTCTTAAGGGGGATTTAGGGGGATCTGGACTCAGATGCGAACGATAAATACAAAAGTTTTTGATCGTAAGTTGACACCAATGGGCGAAGCGTAGCGGAGGGAGTGCCATTTCCCCACAGATATCGCCGAAAATCGACTTGATTTGATATCAAATATCGACTAATCACAAGTTTATTTTTACTCAAAACGTGTCCAATAAACTGTTAATAAATTTATCCTTTCTAACTCCCGAACCCACGGGAATCGGAACTTATGCAGCTAATCTTTTCCCGCAACTGCAACACCTAGAACCAACATTACTCACTTCCCAGCAAATTGAGAATTATAGTTGCTATCAAATCCCCGATAACATCACACCGGATCGAGGGCCGAAAGGACAAATTAACAGACTGCTGTGGACTCAATTTAAATTGCCTAAAATTTACGATAAATTGGATTCAAACCTAATATTTTCGCCAATTCCTGAAGCACCTTTATACTATAAATGTCGCTACATAGTTACAGTTCACGATTTAATTCCTTTGCGATTCCCCCAAAAATTATCTCGGCTGACAGCTTATTTCCGCTACTACATACCCCAGGTTTTGCGACAAGCCGAACATATTATTTGCGATTCTCAAGCAACGGCGACAGATGTTGCTAACTTTTACCAAATTCCGCGTCAGAAAATGACCGCAATTCCCCTAGCTTGTGATAATATTAATTTTCGATGTCTCGACTTGCCCGCTAAAAACTATTTTCTTTATACCGGCAGACACGATGCTTATAAAAACTTAGAAAGATTAATTGCTGCATTTGCCAGTTTAGCCGATCGCACAAATTACGAATTGTGGCTAGCCGGGCCTCCCAACGCCTACACGCCGCAGTCGATCGCACAAGTGGAACAATTGGGCTTACAATCTTTAGTAAAGTTTCTCGGTTACGTTCCCTACTCGCAATTGCCCGTACTGATGAATCAGGCGATCGCCCTGGTGTTTCCCACACTCTGGGAAGGATTCGGCTTGCCGATTTTAGAAGCAATGGCCTGCGGTACACCAGTCATCACTTCCAACTTGTCATCGATGCCAGAAGTAGCCGGAGATGCGGCATTATTAGTCAATCCCTACAGCGTCGGAGAAATAGCCGCAGCCATGCAAACAGTAGCCACAGATTCAAAAGTGCGATCGCACTTAAAAAAATCTAGCTTAGCGCGATCGGCCGAATTTAGCTGGCACAAAACCGGACAAGCAACCGCCAACATCTTACAACAATATCTTTAAATCCTCCTTCTCTTCCTCTCTGCGCCCTCTGCGCCCTCTGCGGTTAATCAAAAAAAATCCCAACCAAAAACCGCAATCCTCCGCCCTCTGCGCCCTCTGCGGTTAATCAAAAAAAATCCCAACCAAAAACCGCAATCCTCATAAATCTTACAACAATATCTCTCAATCCTGCCTCTCTCTATTTTCTCTCTCTGCGCCCTCTGCGCCCTCTGCGGTTAATCAAAAAAAAATCCCAATCAAAAAACCGCAATCCTCATCTGATTATATGCCAAACCCCGAATCCAACCTACTAATTAATCTCTCCTTCCTAATTTCCGAACCAACCGGATTAGCCATCTATGCTAAAAACCTATTTCCCCACCTAAAAACCCTCAATCCAACCTTACTAACAGCCCAAAAATTTCCCAATAATAACTGCTACGAAATCCCAGCGAACCTCACACCAGAACAAGGAAGCAGAGGACACATCAACCGATTGCTGTGGACACAAACCCAAATTCCCAAAATTTACAAACAGCTAAAATCTAACCTGTTATTTTCGCCAATTCCCGAAGCTCCTCTATTTAGCGGTTGTCGGTATATAATTACAGTACATGACCTAATAGCCCTACGATTTCCCCGCCGCTTCGATCCTTTGGCAGTTTATCACCGCTACTACATTCCCCAAGTATTGCGGCAAGCTGAACATATCATCTGCGATTCCGAGTCAACCGCCAATGATATTACTAATTTTTGTAAGATTCCAAGTTCTTTAATTACACGAATCTTTCCCGGCTACGATACCAGTTTTTTTAAGTTTCTAGACTTACCAACTAGCAATTATTTCCTGTATATGGGCCGCCACAATCCCCATAAAAACGTCCAGCGAGTTGTAGCAGCGTTTGCGGCTTTACCTAATAATTCCGAGTACGAATTGTGGATAACGGGATCGGAAGATAAACGCTATACGCCGCTGCTGAAGGCCCAGGTTCAAGAATTGGGATTGTCCGATCGCGTAAAATTCCTAAATTACCTCCCCGCGGCTGATTTGCCGAAAGTCATCAACCGGGCGATCGCCCTTGTATTCCCCAGTCTTTGGGAAGGATTCGGTCTGCCGGTGCTCGAAGCAATGGCCTGTGGCACTCCTGTCATCACTTCTAACCTATCTTCGATGCCCGAAGTCGGGGGGGACGCAGCATCGTTAGTCAATCCGTACAGCGTCGCAGAAATAGCCTCTGCTATGCACGAGCTGGCAATAGATACCAAAGCTCGATCGCACTTGCGGGAACTCGGTTTGGCCCGATCAAAACAGTTTAGCTGGGAAAAGACAGGCGTGGAAACTGCTGCTATTCTCGATCGATACAGTTGACAGTTGACAGTTGACAGTTGACAGTTGACAGTTGGAAGAGGAAAGAGGGAAGAGTTGGGGAGCATCTCAGTTTTGTAAAAAGCATTTTTTTTCTTGTAGTGCGAGCGTCCCGCTCGCGTATTGTAAAATACGCCAGCGGGGATGCTCGCACTGTAAATGCAAAACTGAGATGCTCCCAAGAGTTGACAGTTGACAGAAGCAAGACTGAAGAAGAAAGAAGAAAGATTTTTCCAATCTCCCCCTCTCCCCCTCTCCCCCTCTCCTCCATCTCCTCCCTCCGCTTCACCGAGGGACTTAGGCCCTTTTACTTGTTGATACCCAACTGATCGCCCCGCTTGTATTGCTGGTAAGCAGCAAAAAACAGCCCAGCCAGAGTAACAAAGATTAAACCCAGAACAATACCTGAAAGCAGCGGTTCTACCATGAGAGCTCCTTAACGTTAAGATTTAACAATCTATTTTTAATATTACCAGCACTGAGACAGATGAATTTTCCCATTCTTGGGAGTTCTGGGGGTCTGTGATCTTGATATCCCCGCTGGAAACGATTAAGCTATGTGATGAGAAATAAATTTTCTTGTAGATACTATTTTAAAATTGCACTCCTTTGAATCACCAAATTGCCACGAATGAAATTAAAAACCCGATCGAGCGACTGCTCATATTTGCGATCGCGCTGTTGCTTGCGATCATGTTGGCGACGATGACAATTCGTCAGTTTCAAGTTGCCGATCCCTACGTCAAAAGCGTGCTGTCCCTTGCTGGCGACCAGTTTCAGGGTTCCGCCATCTTTCAAATGAACTGTGCGGGGTGTCACATATCCGTCGGAGAGACTCAAGTTGGGCCCAACTTGCACCGGCTGATCCGCCAAGTCACCAGCGGGCGAACCCCACCAATGCCACAGTTTCAGCCGAGCCCCCAAGAAATGGCCGACTTGCTGAAATATCTCCAACAAATTTAAGCAAAAAAGGGGAACGGAATTTCGTTCCCCTCATCCTGATTGTCCGGGTAATAGTAGGGTGCGCGAAGTACGCATCCTACATAGCATTAGTGTCAACTTAACCCCGAAAACCTTTGTATCTCTCGTTTACCCTGAGCGTCGATCCCCCTAAATCCCCCTTAAGAAGGGGGACTTTGAGAAAAATCCTGTCCCCCCCTTAAGAAGGGGGGCTAGGGGGGATCTGGCCCCGATCGCCAGACAGGCACTACGTTTGACGTTAAGTTGAAACCAATGCCTACTAAGGACTACAGATTAAACCACCAGCACGTTAAAACTGCTTGCCGCTAACCGGTTGGGGACAACGCCCGCCAATATAGCCAAAGTCTGGTTGGTGCTGGCGATCGCGATCGCAGTTGAGCCGTTAGTTTCGGTTAACAACAGTTGATTGAAGTCCAAGCCTCCCACCAACTGGATCGAATCAGATTCTGGTCTAAAGTTGATAATCGTGTCAATTCCCTGAATCGCTGCCAATACAAAGTCTTGTCGGTTGCCGTTAGCGATCAGAGTATCATTGCCAATGCCGCCAAACAGCAAGTCATCGCCGGTGCCACCAAAGAGTATATCATCGCCGCTGCCGCCCAGTAAGGTATTGTTACCGTCGCCACCGCAGAGAGTGTCATTACCTTGATCGCCCAATAGCACGTCGTCGCCGGCTTCTCCCAATAGCACGTCGTCGCCTTTGCCGCCGTACAATACGTCATCGCCGTCGTCGCCGCTTACTGAGTCGTTGCCCCGATTGCCGTAAAGAGTATCGTTAGCTCGATCGCCAAAAATCAGGTCAAAGCCTTTACCACCAAAGATAGTATTGCTATCTTTACCACCGTAGATAGTATCGTTGCCGGTATTGCCATTGATGTAATCGCCGCCCTCTTGGCCGAAGATCAAATCGCCGCCGCCTAACCCGAAGATAGAGTCAACATTGGCACTGCCCACGAGGGTATCGTCGCCGTTAGTACCGTTGATGACACCGTTGCGCGAAGGACTGGGGGGCAGATTCGGAGGGGTAACCCTGGGGAAGGGATCGGGACAAACCAAATCTGTCCCTACAGGTGTCGGCGTCGGTGTCGGCGTCGGTTCTGGTGTCGGAGTCGGTTCAGGTGTTGGCGTCGGAGTCGGTGCAGGTGTTGGTGCAGGTGTCGGCAGCGGCGTCGGTGCAGGCGTCGGTGCAGGTGTCGGCAGCGGCGTCGGTGCAGGTGAAGGTGTCGGTTCTATCCTTGCCGGCGGTGTCGGTGTCGGCTGCGTCGATGTCGGCGTCGGCGTCGGTGGCGTCGGTGTTGTAATGGAATTCCCGAAGTTGATGCCGCTGACAATAGCGCCCGAAGCCAGCACGATGTCGGCGGGGTTGGGGCTGGTTTGAGTGAAACCTATTGGCGGGGTTTCCCGGACGCGGTAGGTTGCCGGCGCTAGGTTCGCGAACACGTAGTTGCCGCTGTTGTCTGTGGTAGTAGTAACAGGAACAGCAGCAGGAGCTCCTGGGGTGGGAGCTACGACTTTGGTTAACAGAATTTGGACATTGGGTAAACCCGGTTCTCCGGCATCCTGAACGCCATTCTTGTTGTTGTCTTGGAACTTCAGACCGCGGATCGTGCCCGGTTGGGGCAGGAAGTTGCCGAAGTCAATGCCCGTGGGTTTTTCTCCGGCTTGAGCTATAATAACGTCGGCAGGGAGCGCGGTTGTCAGCGTCCAGCCGGTTTGCTGGACTTCCCTTACCTGGAAAGTACCTGCGGGTACGTCGGTGATAGTGTAGTTGCCATCCTTATCCGTGATGGTAGTCAATTCGCCCTGTTGGAACACTCCATCTTTGTTCGTGTCTACGAAGATTTGCCAGTTTTGTAGGCCCGGTTCCCCAGCATCCTTAGCACCGTTGTTGTTGAGGTCATTGAATTTTTGACCGCTGATCGTGCTCGCCTCGAAGAAGTTGCCGAAGTTGTTGTTTTGGGAGTCTTGACCGCTGGTGAGAGGGATAGTATACGCACCTGGAAGGGTAGGCGCGGTGGCGCTGGCTGCGGGGGCGATTTGCGTCCAGCCTGGTTCTACTAATTCCCGGACGTTGTAGGTGGCGAATGGCAAGTCGTTGAACTGGTACTTACCGGTGATATCGGTAACAGTAGCGGTTTCGGTTGGCTCTAGCGTGCCGTTGTTGTTGGCATCTAGGTAGATTCTCCAGCCTGCTAGCGCTGGTTCGCCAGCATCTTGGACACCATTTTTGTTGCGATCGTTAAATTTGATCCCGCTGATCTTGCCAACCTGGAAGTTCCCGAAGTTGGTAGGAAGGGTGGTGGTGTTGGCAATGTTAACGCCACTTGCGGTAGTAAGCCTCGTGGCCGCTGGGGGAACAGGGAAAGTTTGCTGCCAACCAGTCTTTTGCTCTTCCCGCAGGAGGAATGTACCAGCGCCAACGTCAGTAAAGGTGTAATTCCCAGAGGCATCAGTGGTAGTCGATCGCGGTACTGCTGTGCCGATAAAGGTCTGTGGTTCTAGTAAGATTTTCCAGCCTTCTAATCCTGGTTCGGTGCCCTCTTTGACCCCATTCCCGTTGAGGTCGTTGAACTTCTGACCGGTGATAGTGACGTTTTTGAAGATGCCAAAGTTCTGCCCGGTGACGGCAAGACCGCTTTGGGTAGTAACCGGAATAGCCGGAATTGCGCCAGCGGGGAAAGAGATGCTGGAGTTGGCTGGGGGAGTGGCTTGTATCAGGTACTTGCCCGGGCCGATGTCCGCGAAGCTGTAATCTCCTGTTGCCGTAGTCGTTTGCGGAGTGCCGACAACTGTATCTGTGGCGGCTTGGAATATGCCGTCGCCGTTGGTGTCTTTGTAGAGATTGACTACGACGCCAGCTAATACGGTGTCGTCGGGAGTGAAACCGTTGCCTGCGAGGTCGCTGAAGGTTTTGCCCGCGATCGTAGTTTTTTGGAAATTACCGAAGTTGGCGCCGGTGACATTCACAATACCTGTAGAGGGCGGAGTCGGGCCGACAGTCTGCACCCAAGCAGTGGGAGGCGTTCCAGCGGGCGGGGCTTCTGTAATCGCAGTATTTGTTTTTACGTCGCGGAGGGTGTAAGAGCCGTCGGCTGCGGTGGTAGCGCTCTTCGTGCCTACAGAAATTACCCAACCTGGGAGACCGGGTTCAGCCGCCTGCCGAACGCCGTCACCGTTAAGGTCGTTGTATTTGACGCCTGTGACGATCGGGCCGTACTCGTAGGCACCGATATCAACAGCAGCGCCGATCGTCCGAGGAAAGCCAGTACCCCGCTCGTCAGTCGCGCCAGCAGCCGCCCCAGCCGCCACATCTCCGCCATCGATCGCCGGATTAATCACTGTCGCAGTGCTATCAGCCAAAGCATAAGTGAAGGGAACGCCTGTAGCCTGGTTCAGTGCTGCGGTAGGTGCGAGTACATTAGCTAGAGGAACAGTCGCCGCCAATTGCTGGGTAGCAGGTAAATTGCTACCAGCAATGTTCCCGATCAAATTCTTGATACTGGTGGCGGCGAAAGAGGTTCCGAACACATCAGGACTCGCGCCACCAGTATTGCCAGCAACAATAGTGTTTCTGACATTCACAGCACCGCCGTTAGTAGCAATACCCCCGCCCACAGCAAGAGCAGGAGCAGTCGCAGCAGCACTGTTAGCAGTAATCGTGTTGTTAGTCAGAGTTGCAGTAGCGCCGCTGTTAACAAAAATCGCGGCCCCTGCGCCCTGGCCGGGTGTAGCGGCAGCACCGCCAGCAGCGCCGCCCGTGGCTGTGTTGCTGAAGAAAGTGCTGTTGTTCAGGGTCAAACTGCCAGCATTCACAAAAATTGCGCCGCCCAAACCAGCACCGCCACCGCCGCCGGCTGCGCTGCCGACACCGCCGGGAGCGAAAGCTCCGACAACAGCGCTGGCTCCACCTACTGTACCGCGTCCGCCGCCGCCACCGAAGCCGCCAGCGCCGCCGTTGCCACCAACACCGCCACCACCGCCACCGCCACCGAAGCCACCAGCACCACCAACACCGCCAGCGCCCGGTAAACCTGCCGCGCCAGTGCCCGCGACGCCACCAGCGCCACCAGCACCGCCAGGGCCACCACCGCCTCCGAGACCACCAGCGCCACCAGTGCCTCCGGTACCACCAACTCCGCCGTTAGTACCAGTGCCACCAGCGCCACCAGCGCCACCAGCGCCTCCGATGCCGCCGTTAAGACCAGTACCTGGTAATCCGCCGCTGCCGGCCCCGCCATTGCCACCCGTACCGCCGGGGCCACCAGGGCCACCAGGGCCGAGGCTTGTCAAACCTGTGAGACCGTTGAGACCTGGGCCACCTGCGGAAACGAAGGGAAACAGAGCTGCAAAATCGGTGTTCCCACCCGCGCCTGCTACTGCTGGAGCAACGGGAGCCGCGCCGCCCGCGCCACCCACAGCACTGTTGCCATTAAAGGTGACGCTGTTAACTGTGACAGCCCCGCTGTTGATAAATAGTGCACCGCCCATGCCGGCTGCACCGCCGCCACCGCCTGTACCGACAGCACCTGCGGATCTGCCGCCCGTAATTGTCAGGTTGGAAAATGTGACTGGGGCTGTGGCGCTGTCGATGAAGAAGCCCCGGTTATTGCCGAGATTTAGGGCGAAACCGCCGCCGGTAAAGGTGATGGGAGTGGAAATTCTCGGCAGAACTTGTCCGGGCGCGAAGGTGATGTTGCCGGTGATGAGAATCGTATCTGGATTCGGCAAAGCGTTAGCCAGAGTGATCGCATCTTGCAGTTCGCTAAATGTAGCGACTAAGACTCCGCTATATGCTTCCCTCGCCTCTTGGGAAAATGCTAAAGGTGTTTCTATTTTCCCCGTAGTTACTTCCAATTCCCAGTCTCCGCCCAAGGCTGCACTGCCGGTCAAGTTATCGGATGCGGCAATATTTGCCCCCGTGAGCTGGCTCAGCCTTTCGACGAAGGCGACACCGGCTTCTGTGGCGGCGACGTTGCAACCGTAAAGCAGAATTTCGGGTTTAGCAAAAGTAGTTGAAGACTTCGAGTTTGCTTCGGCTGCTGGCAAAGCAAACCATTTTTCTAAATAATTGCGGTAGGTTTCAATGTTGCTGAGATTGAGTTCTGTGGTTCCCAGTTGCAGGCTGGCTGCTGCGCCGTGAGACAAAATGTGGACGGCTGCAATGTTTTTTCGCTCTTTAAGTGTTTCGGCGATTTGCTTGATGCCGTCGCGATCGGCCTTGAGAATAATAACTTCTGTATCGGAATTCGCGGTTTTTGTTAAACTTTCGCAATCTTTAACTTGTGAATCCGCAAAAACTATCTGGTGTTTCCGTTCTTTATAGAGTTCCATGATTAAATTCCTCTGGTACACACACACATTAAATTCATAGCACAAACCAAACGCAGCAGCGAGATATCTTAATTTTAGGGTAGATTTTGTCGTTGGCGAAGCTCTCGAAGACGATCGCCCCTAACTTTCACCTACCTGGAAGATTGACAAAACGTTTTTTTTGTGCTCCCTATAGGATATACTGAAGTTAGTTTGATTGTGTAGAAGTTTTCAAGGGGGCTGTTGTTCCGGCTTTTACAAAAATATTTGAGTCAAGCTTGTACTCAGTTTTTAATGTCATTAGACTCGAACGAGTACAACGTATTGTCATAAATGTCAAGCAAAAAATAACTAATGGCGAGCGATCGCCATTAGTTACAATCTGATGTTATTTTTTAGGGTATTGATTCCAAAGTTATTCGTTTTTAGCTTTTGACTAATAACCAACACGGCTGCGCGAGCCTGTACAGCCTGGATCGATCGCCAATTACCAAGTTTCTTCATCGGGATGATTGGAATTGCTCCAGATTTCCACATCTAAATCATTCAGATAAATCAGAGCACTTTCAATTTGTTGACTACGGATAAATTCGGGGGAAGAGAGGATTTTAGATTTTCGATTTGGGATTGATTCCACGGATAAATCACGTGGCGGGTACCATCAAAAAATTATTGGTCATCGGAAGTTTTGCCACCCAACAAAGCTGCATTAAAATTCACCTTTAAACCGTGTTCCGAAATCAGGTTAGAGATAACAGGTTCCTGATGGTATTCTTTGGGAATGCGAATGCGAATGCGGGTTTGAGTTGGTCTGCTGTCTCCTGACTCAGTGTGCGGTATGTCTGATTGTTGAGTTTGGTGGAAATTGTCGATCGACTCAAATTCAGGTTCGCTATTGTTCTGGTTTAACATTGTGGCCTCCTAATGTCTGTTTCTTTTCAGGGATAACGTACTACTGCTTGACGATTAGCCCTTCGATCCACCCTAACCCTCCTTAACAAGAGGGGGGCAGGAGTATTCTCAAAGTCTCCCTGTCAACTGTCAACTGTCAACTGTCAACTGTCAACTGTCAACTGTCAACTGTCAACTGTCAACTGTCAACTGTCAACTGTCAACTGTCAACTGTCAACTTCCTTAATGCTAGTTTTCCGTTCCAAAATCTCCTTAACCACGAGAGTAACAACAGCTAAAAAACCGAGAACTACCGCAGCGGAAAATGCTGCTTGCGTCGCGTACTGCTTGTAAGCATCCTCGACAAACAAAGGCAAAGTTTGGGTTTTTTTAGCAATATTTCCCGATACCACAGAAACAGCTCCAAATTCTCCCATTGCTCTAGCATTTGTCAAAATCACACCGTAAAGTAAGCCCCAGCGAATATTCGGCAGCGTCACATTCCAGAAGATTTGCCAATCATTTGCTCCCAAAGTTTTCGCCGCTTCTTCTTGATCGGTTCCCACTTCTTCTAAAACAGGAATCACTTCGCGGGCAACAAAAGGTAGAGTGACAAAAGCAGTAGCTAGCACCATTCCTGGGAAAGCAAATATAATCTTAATTCCAGCAGTTTCCAGCCACGGGCCGAACCATCCCAGCCGACCGTAAAGCAGTACAATCATTAAACCTGCGACTACGGGAGAGATGGCAAACGGCACGTCTAAAATGGTGATTAATAGGGTGCGTCCGGGAAATTTATTGCGGCCGATTACCCAAGCTGCACACAAACCAAATACTGTGTTTATAGGTACAACTATCAGAGCTATCAGCAGGGTAAGTTGTGCTGCTGATAGAAAATCTGCCGAGGTTAAGTTGGCGAAAAATGGCTCGACTCCCTTTTTGAATGCTTGGTAAAAAACGTTGAGGGTTGGGATAAATAAGACGAGGCCGAGATAGCCGATCGCAATTCCGATCAAAGTTGGCTTTACCCAGGCTTTTTCTTTGCCCCGCGACGAACCCGCTGGCGGAACTGTGTAATTTTTAGATAAATTGATCTCAGCCGTCATAGCGTCTCCTCCAGGCTTGTAAAATATTAATTGTGAACAGCATTGCTAGGGAAATACCTAACATGACAGTGCCGATTACTGTGGCTCCTGCATAGTCGTACTGTTCCAATCTTTGGAAAATCAAAACAGGTGCAATTAAATCTTTAAACGGTACGTTGGCTGCTACAATTACCGTCGAACCGTACTCGCCAACGGCTCGGGAAAATCCGAGGGCAACTCCGGTTAAAATTGACGGAAAGAGCGGCGGTAAAACTACTCGCCAAAAGGTTTGAAATTGAGAAGCACCCAAGCACCAAGCTGCTTCTTCGATGTCTTTTTCCATTTCGTGTAAAACTGGCTGTACAGTTCGCACGATGAAGGGTAAGGATATAAAGATCATGGCTACGCCTACGCCCAAGCGAGTGAATGATATCTTGATTCCTAATGGTGCAAATAGCGAACCGATCCAGCCGTTATCGCTGTAAACTGTGGCGAGGGTTAAACCTGCAACGGATGTTGGTAGCGCAAAGGGTAAATCGACTGCTGCATCGACAATGCGTTTTAAGGGAAAGTCGTAGCGGACTAATACCCAGGCTATTAATGTGCCGAAGACTCCGTTGATTAGGGCTGCGATTAATGATGTGACGAAGGTGACATCGTAGGCGGAAAGGGCGATCGGGCTTGTGGCAATTTTCCAAAATTCGCCGGGGTTTGCTGTGCTGGCTTTTAGCAGCATGGCTGTGACTGGCAGAAATAGCATTAGGCTGAGGTAGCCGATGGTGATTCCCCAAGGTAGTGTGATTTTGCCGATCGCTCTTTTGATATTGGCGATCGCAGATTGAGGGTTGGTTGCTGGAGATGATACTGCCATTTAGGTTTGAGTATTTCTTCGTTTGTAGTAAGGAATGCAAGTCCTTGAAAAGCTAATATTTTGGGGAGGACTGAAGTCCGAACGATCGAACCGTTTGGAGAGGACTGAAGTCCTCACTACGAGCGGGTAATTCGGGAATTAGCGTTTAATCGATCCTTGGATTTTGTCAAACGCGGCTCCGTCATCAAAGAATTTCTTCTGAATTTCTCCCCAACCTCCCAAATCTTTAGCTGTAAATAGGGTTTTGACGGCGGGATATTTTTGGGCAAATTCTGCTTCTTTGGCGACTGTCTCATCTACTGGGCGAAATCCTGCTTTGGCAAATTCTCGCTGGGCTTCTGGAGTGTACAGATACTTGACAAAGGCTTCGGCGACTTCGCGAGTGCCGTGTTTGTCCACGTTTTTATCGACGATCGCAACGGGATTGTCGATCGACACATTCACATCGGGAATAATATAACTCGGTTTTTCGCCTTTCTCAGCTACTAAAATAACTTCGTTTTCGTAATTTATTAAGGCGTCGCCTTGGCCTTGTTTAAAAAAAGCATCCATAGCTTCGCGGGCATCTTTAGTCAGAATCGGAACATTTTTGTAGACTTTGGTGGTAAACTCTAATGCTTTGGTGTCGTCTCCTCCGGTTTTAATTACCGAACCCCAAAGTGCTAGGAAATTCCAGCGAGCAACGCCTGAGGTTTTGGGATCGGCGGTGATCAATTTAACTCCGTCTTTGCTTAAATCTTCCCAGGTTTTAATGCCTTTGGGATTGCCTTCGCGGGTGACTATTGCTGCTACGGATTTGCTGACGATACCTTCGCTGGGAACTTCTTTTTCCCAGCCTGGTTGGATGAGTCCGGCTTTCTCGATTTTGGCGGTGTCGAGGGCGAGGGCTAGGTGTACGATGTCTGCTTCTAATCCGTCAATTACTGCTCTGGTTTGGGAACCGGAACCGCCGTAACTTTGGCTGAAGGTGACGGTTTGTCCTTTTTCTTTTTGCCACTTTTCTACAAATTTGGGAATTATCGCTTCGTGGGCTGCTTTGGTGACGGCGAAGGAAACGAGGGTTAATTCTACTTTGCCTTTGTTGGCTGCTGGGTTTGTTGGGGTTCCCTGCTGGCAGGATACAATTGCCAAACTTAAAGTTATTCCTACTACAAATAGCGACACAAATCTTTTAAGTGCAGTCAGCGATCGATTTTGGCTAATTGGTAGCTGTTGTGGTCGGTGAAATTGTTGAGTTAGGTGTTGCCACGGGCTCATTATATTTGTTCCTTTACTAAAGTACGGTTATTAGGTCGGGATACCGTAATTATGGTGGTGAAGTACGATTATAGACAAGGGCGAGCGAAATGGCAATAAGCAAAAAAAATTGGTAAAAAAAAAGGTCGATCGGGCGTCTCTTAGCCTAGTTGCCCGGTGCTGTACGCCTGGATTCGCAGTAAAATGTAAAGAATATAAACATTGTTAAGTTAAGCTGCTGAGGCTGTAAACCTGGGCGAGACCTCAAAGGTCAAAGGCTGGAGTTGCGAGTTTCGGAGAAAGGGCGATCGACTCTAGATAGTGTTTTTTAGGGGCTTTCGCGTCGTGGGGGGAATCCGATCGCAGCCTGCCAAGTAAATCTCGTTAGGAAATTGATTCGATTGTCAGACATCTCCAATACATCGAATAACTCCTCTACAATTGACAATCTAAAATCTCATAAGTTATTTAAGAAAGACAATCTAAAATTTAATAGATTATCTAAAATCGGAAATCTCAGACAATCTAAAATCTAAAATCTAAAATCTAAAATGGTATTACCTCGCCCCGTCTCAGATACCCTAATTGAACTGTTGAAACCTGTAGCCTGCGAATTGGGAGAAAGATTGGGAGCAAGCGCTGTCAACGAACGCTATGCAGAAATTGAGCCGTCTGGTTCTTCTGCTTTGAACCAGCAAATCAAAAAAGACCCCCGCTGGACTAAAGCACAAGTGAAGTATTTGCAGCGGCAGCAGGCCCGAGAACAAGAGTTAATTGCGATCGCCAGCATAGAAGAAGAAAAGGTAAAGGAAGAACGCGCCAATCGAATTAGGGCGGAAGAATTGAGAGATCAGCGGACTATTAGTCGGCTTGGCCGCGAGTTAATGCGGGAGATTCAATCAGAAGCAATTCGAGTTAAGCTGAACGAAATTCAAATTATTTGGGACAGGGACAACTGGTTTTCCAATTTGAGCAGGCAGGAAACTGAACAGATTTTGCAGCAGCAGCAGCACCGATTGCTGTTGTTAGTTGCTCCGGCCAAAATTAGCCAAGATTGCCCGGATTCGTTTCGCCACAATCTGAATATCGAGCTGCCGGCTAAGTTGAGAACTTTTTTGAACCAGCACTACCCCCAGCACGGAGAATCCTCTCCAGTTCAGTTTTACGGAGATTATTTCAAAAACCCTATTTCTGATATTGATGTGGAGCGGTTGCAGACTGTTTTGTCTCCCGTGCCAACCGCTATATTGTACAGCGACATCAGCGATTATGAAGTTAATTTTCATGTCGGTTTTTGGGGAATCATCAATCAGAATGTTTCCCTAGTGGCGATGCAGCCTTGGAATTGGGAAGAAGTTTATCACCAGTTGGAAGCCGAGGGGAAAGATGAAAAGGTGAGACTGCGGATTATTCGGCAAATAATTGTGACAATTCATAAGTTGCTGGCGGCTTTTTTAGCGGATTTGTATTATTTAAAAATAGATTTTACTCACGAACCTCAGCTATTTAATTTAGAGGCGGAATTTGCTCAGGAATGGTTTTCTCAAGATTGGGCCCTACCGTATATGGAAACTCTTAAAGAAATTCAGGAGCAGCAGCGAATAACCTATAAGGGAGAGATGCGGCGGTTAGCACTGCGAGAGGCGAAAGCTAGGGCGGAACGCAAGCGTTTGGAGGAGGAGGCACTAAAAAGCAGACAGGAAGCTGAGGCGAAATCAAAGCGGGCGAAGGAGTTCGCTCACAAATTAAAAAATCTGAAATGGCGGTGCGCTTACACGCTGCCGGGACATTCATCGTTTGTGAATTCTCTGGCGATTAGTCCTGATGGCGAAATTCTGGCTAGTGGCAGTTGGGATAAAACTATTAAGATTTGGAATTTAGAAACAAGGGAATTAGTTGGCACTTTGACGGGACATTCCGATCGCGTAAATTCGGTTGCTATTAGCTATGACGGAAAAATGTTGGTCAGCGGCAGTTCGGACGAAACAATTAAGTTTTGGAATTTGTACAATGGCGATCTATTGTGTACTTTTCCAGGACATTCTATGGAGGTGAATTCGGTGGCGATCAATCCGAAGGGGCAGATAATTGCTAGCTGCGGCGGGGCTGATAATACGATTAAGCTGTGGAATTTGCGAACTGGTGAGTTGCTGCGGACTTTGAGGGGTCATTCAGACAATGTGAATGCGGTGGTTTTTAGCCCGGATGGTAAGATATTGGCGAGCGGGAGTTCGGATGCGACGAGCAAGGTTTGGGATGTGGAAAGCGGTAAGTTGCTGCGGACTCTTTCGGGTTTGAATGTTGGGGTGAATTCTGTGGCGATCGCGCCGGACGGTCAAATTCTGGCTAGCGTCAGCAATGATTATACGATTAAGCTGCGGAATTTGCACACGGGCAGTTTGTTGCGGATCTTAAATTCTAATTCTGCGAAGCGAAAGGGTGTAGCGAATTTAGGGATGAATGAGGCTGTGCATATTTTGCGGAATTATGTAAGTCGGGGCGATTCGGTTGCTATCAGTAGGGACGGTTTGACTTTGGCTAGCGGCTGCGATGATAATAAGATTAATATTTGGAGTTTGCAGACGGGGGAGCTGTTGAGCACTCTTGAGGGACATTCGGGTACGGTATACTCGGTGGCGATCGCACCTTCGGGCAATTTGCTAGCCAGCGGCAGCGCGGATGAGACAATTAAGATTGGCAGTTGGCAGTTGGCAGTTGGCAGTTGGCAGTTGGCAGTTGGCAGTTGGCAGTTGGCAGTTGGCAGTTGGCAGTTGGCAGTTGGCAGTTGGCTGTTGGCTGTTGGCTGTTTTCAGATCCTATCCGCTAATTAACCACAATACTTGTACGGGCGGGTTCACCAACAATCTATAATTCCCATTAACAATCTAGATAAACCCGCCCCCACCACGCGACTTACCCACAGGGGCTAGAAACCGGGTTTCTACGAAAAATTTGGGTTGAGTGACGAGAAATATCGGAAGAAACCCGGTTTCTGATCTCGGGGTGCGCCCAGGAGACGATAATTCCGGTTCTGCCCTTACCGGAAGAGGTTTTGGGCGAATTTGCAAAAAAGTTTGCTGAGGGGGTTGCGCTAATGGCGATAAGTTTGCTATATTAATTTTCACTGCTGGTGTAACTCAGTTGGTAGAGTAGCTGATTTGTAATCAGCCTGTCGCAAGTTCGAGTCTTGTCACCAGCTTATTTAATGAAATTAAGGCTAGATATAACTTCTAGCCTTAATTTTTTTTGCCCCGCAAGCGTCTCAAAGTCCTTGTCACCCGCCTCAGCAATTTTGATTGTTAACGTAATCTTTTTTCCAAAAATAGAAATATCTATGGTTATATTGAAGGTTATATTGAATCGGGCGATCGCAAACTTGAGCGTCTGATTATCAAGTTTGATTAAATGTTGGCCACTCAACTTAGCAAGTTATTCTACACTAACTTTGTCAGCACTGTACCGGAGCAGCGAAATGTCCCCTTGGGTAAAAGATCCACATTCAGGAGGAGTTAAAATCCCACCGGCAGTTCAAGAACGGGTGAAACAGCGTATTCTTAATTATGCTGCTGCTAACTACGCTGGTAAGTACACTCGCCTAGGCATCCGTTTTCGCAGTCAATTTTGTTACGTTGATGCCTACACAGAACCTGATGTCCCCTTAGATTTTCCGTTCAAAGAGCTTCGCGTATCTCGTGAAGAATATTTAGAACAAAGACGAAATAACCCCCTTCACCTGTGTCGGCTGCGTTACTTTAGTGATGAAGAAGCTTGGACTCTGGGATTTTACGCCTATAGCAGTGAAAAATACGAGCCTTGTATGTTCCCAAATGGCAGTTTCTACGGTACGCCGGAAGAAGCCTTTGCCATCTCTTCGATGTACTTGGAATAACCCAAAATGAGCGAATATCAATATTACGAGTTTCAAAGCGTCGATCGACGTTTGACTCAATCCGAACAAGAAGCAATCAGCAAACTGTCTAGTCGCGCGCAAATCAGCTCTAGCAGAGCTATCTTTGTCTATAGCTATGGAGACTTACCGGGCAACGAAAAACAATTATTAATCAAATATTTCGATGCTATGTTTTACATAGCTAATTGGGGATCGCTACAACTAATGTTTCGTTTCCCTAAAGGTTTGATTGATATCGAACTGATGCGGAAATATTGTGTTGAAGACATAGTTGAGGTTTCGGAAATTAATAATTTTGTTGTTTTAGAAATTTCTATTAATGAGGAAGAAGGTTTTAATGGGTGGATAGAGGGAGAAGGAAATTTATCCTCTTTGATAGGTTTGCGTCAGGAAATTTTGCAGGGAGATTATCGTTTACTTTATTTAGCTTGGCTGAAAGGGATTACCTATCTTGATGAATTAGACGACGAAGATGAAGATGATGATGAAGAAAATGAAGATGATGAAAATGATGAAGAAGGGCTAGAACCACCTGTTCCTCCTAATTTCGGTAAGTTATCTTCATCGTTACAGGCTTTTATCGATATTTTTGAAGTGGATGAGCATCTACTCAAAGCTGCAATCAGTGCGAGTGTTGCTAAACCTTCAATTCCTGAAAGTAGCATCAAAGAAGCAATCAAAAAACTCAATCGTTCTGAAGTCGATACTTTTTTGCTGCGGTTACTCAAAGGAGAATCTAATCTCTCTATTGAATTGAGTAAGAAATTATCAGGAATGATAGAAGTTAGACAAGAGAAAAATCCCGGTAAACGAACAATTCGTCAGCTTTTAGCAAGCGCAGAAAAGGAAGAAAAGAAGGAAGAAGAAAGAAGAGGACAGGAAGCTAAAGCTGCACGAATCAGAGATTTAGAAGCTTTGGCTAAGCGAGAAACGGCTGCTTGGGAAGATATAGACGCTCTTATTCAAAAAGGAACTTCTAGCTCTTACGATGAAGTAGTGCTGTTACTTTTAAAACTCCAAGATTTAGCGGATTATCAAAAACAAACAGTTAAATTTTTCACACGGGTTCAACAACTGCATAATAAATATAGCAGTCGCTCTGGATTGAAAAGACGTTTGCTTAAGGCTAATTTATTATAATCCAAATCAAGGTACGTTGTTGGGCTTTAGCCCTCTTTATTTATATCTTGAAAGAGGGCTAAAGCCCAACAACGTACCTATTTTTTCAATACGCAGTACAGGCTTTTTTCAACCAGGTGATTGTAGCAGTATCGAGTACGGGTGAGAGTTTCTCAACTACTGAAGCGTGATAGTTGTTCAACCATTGTAGTTGAGTTGTTGATAGCCGATCGACATTTATCAATTTTTGCTCAAACGGAATATACGTCAGCGGTTCAAATCCGTACCAAGCCGTACCGTTTTTAGACGGCATTTCCCTGACAACGTAGAGATTTTCAAGGCGAATTCCGCCCCAGCCTGGTTCGTAATATCCCGGTTCGATACTCGTTACCATTCCCGGTTCGAGGGGATATTGGACAAATTTGCTGATACCGTTGGGGCCTTCGTGACCGGCTAAAAATGCGCCGACTCCGTGGCCCGTGCCGTGTCCGTAATCTAGCTGTTGTTGCCATAATACCGCACGGGCGATCGCATCTAACTGCGATCCGGTTGTACCTTTCGGGAATTGCTGCATGGCACAGTTGATGTGTGCTATCAAAACTGTGGTGTAGTGTTCGATTTGCTGCGCTGTCGGTTCCCCGACTATCATGGTTCTGGTGTCGTCGGTTGTTCCCGCTAGATACTGTGCGCCTGAGTCTAGCAGCAGCAATTCTCCGGGTTTTAGCGTGATTTCGGGGCTGGGAGTGCCGTAATGTACGATCGAGCTATTTGCTCCCGCACCTGCGATCGTTCTAAATGTTAAAATATGAAAGTCAGCTTCTTGCTGATAAAAACTTTCGATACTTTCTTTAACATCAAACTCCGTCAATACATTACCATTTTCTAGCTGTTCTGTCAACCACTTTAAAGTTAGAGTTTTAGCTCGACTTGCCTTAAAATTAGCAGATTGCATCTGCTCGATTTCCACAGGATTTTTCCGAGCTTTCATCCCTTCTACGGGATTTGGCTCGAAAACTATTTCTATCTTATTTTCACTAGCTTTTTGCTGGTTTAACAATAACTGGTAAGTGCCTGCTGTACTGTGTTTCGCATCTAACAGCACCCGAACTTGTTTCGGCAAATTCAAACAAAGTTCTAAGGTTGACGGATAGTCGGAGTAGGGAAGCAAAGTTACAGCCGCCGCCAATTCTTGCTCGATTTGTGGTGAAACTCGTTCGAGATTTGTCAACAAAAATGCTGCATCTGCGGTGACAATCGCGTAGGATATGAAAATGGGAATGTGGGGAATATCCGAGCCTCGCAGATTGAACAGCCACGCTATTTGATTCAGGTTGCTCATCGGGAGTACATCGATATTAGCCTTCTGCATCGCTTCCCTGACTCGGACTAATTTTTCGGCGCAGGTTTCTCCGGTCAGGGATGCTGGTAAGCTAAATATAGGAGATTCGTCAATCGCGGGTAAAGTTTCTGCTGTTTGACGAACTTTGTCTGCTAAATTTTCCGGGATTGAGACGAGTTCAATTCTCGCAGTCGCAAATTTTTTGAGCCAATTTTGATATTGCTCAGTCGCTACGGTAAACGGATCAAAACCGAATCTAATTTTAGTTGATTTGGGGGCAGATTCAGTTGCCAGTTTTTCTAAAGTTTCAATTAAGCTTAAATTTCCTTCTAAGCCAAGTTTTGATATTTGAATCAATCCGGCATCGACTTGCAACTCTGCTTGTTCGTAATAACGGGAATCTACAAATAACCAAGCGGAATTTTTGCCAACTAACAAATCGCCAGCCGAACCCGTAAAACCTGAAATCCAAGCTCGTCGCTGCTTTGCTGCTGGGACTGATAAATTTAAGTGTTCGTCAACTGCTGGGATGAAATAGCAATCTAAGTCATAGTTTGCCATCAAAGCACGCAAAGTAGCAATTTTTTCAACGGAGGCATTCTTCAGAATTCGTTCAGATTTAAAGTTAGTTGCAACCATTTGTTTAATATCCTATATTACTGATTTAAAATTGTCTTCAAACCTTTCACGAGCCTGCTAATTCCTGCCCTGGCTGTTGCATTTTCTAGGGCACCGTAAGCAACGCGCAAATAGCAGCCGCTATCCATACCGAAGGTTGTGCCGGGAAGCACTGCTACATGATGTTCGCGAATTAATCGCTCTACTAATTCCATTGTATCGAGTTCGGTGTCAACTTTCAAGAAAAAGTAGAAAGCCCCGGCGGCTGGGGAAATTGTACACAGATTTTGGATGGTATTGAGTTCGTCTAATACGAGTTGGCGCACAAATGCGATCGCCCTTACATAATTATCGCAGTAACCTCTACCAACTTGCAAGGCTCCCAGGGCTGCATACTGGGAAATTACCGGCGGACAAATTAAGATGGTATCTTGAATTTTCCTCACCGAAACCAGCAAATGCTGTGGAATTACCATATACCCGATGCGCCAACTCGCAAAACCGTAGGCTTTGGAAAGGCTAAACAGGGAAATTGTATGTTCGCTGCTGTTGGAAAAACTTGCGGGCGAACAGTGTTTCACGCCGTCATAGGTAAAATATTCGTAGGCTTCATCACTGATGTGATAAATATTGTGTTGGCGGCAAATCTCGTTCACTTCCCGGAGAGATTCGGCAGAATAAACCGCGCCTGTTGGGTTGTTAGGTGAAATGGTGACAATTGCTCGCGTTTTTTCGGTGATTGCTTTTTTAATCGCAACAATATTGAGTTGATAGTTGGCGTCAGTTTCTACTATCACGGGACGGCAATTTGCCATGACAGCAGCCATTTCGTGGTTGAAATAATAAGGTGATTGAATGATAACTTCGTCTCCCGCCGAGGTGATGGCGAGAATGGCATTGGTAAATCCCATATTGCTGCCGGCGGTAACGACTATGCAGTTTTGGGTGTTAATTTCTATGCCGTTATCTGTTTTGAGTTTGGCCGCGATGGCATCTTGTAATTCTGGGATTCCTTCGACTGCTTTGTATTTATGATTGTCGGGATTTGCGAAGAAGTCGGGGATTTTTTCAAATGATTCTTGGGGCGGATTGTAGTAAACTATGCCTTGTCCTAAGGATATCGTTCCCGGATTTTGCCGGATTAGTTCGCCTACTACTGGGATGATTGGCGATTGTACTGATTGCATTCGAGTTGGGTAATTTTTCATTTAATTTAAGTCTGTTTTTAGGATTAATTTTGTTTGTATACGGCGGTTGAAACCGCGTCTACACAAGGGAAGTCCGCCTCCGCGGACTGAAGAAAACAACTGAAGAAAAAAAACATAATTTTAACGGGCAAATCTTCAACCCGCGGAGGCGGGTTTTGCTTGTGTAGACGCGGTTTCCAACCGCCCGGTCTTTTAAACTCTTTCTATTTCTATTCTAGAACCTTGGGGCGACTTAAATACTTTAACTTGTGCGGGCAATCTTTCGCCCAATCCTCTAACATGGGTAATCACTCCAATTAGCCTTTCTCGCTGCCGCAATGATTCTAGAATTTGAGTGACGCTTTCGAGGGTTTCTGCATCTAAAGTGCCGAATCCTTCATCCAGAAACAAGCTACCCAGTTGAGTTCCTTGAGATAGTTTTTCAGACAAAGCTAAAGCCATTGATAGCGAAGTGGCGAAGGTTTCGCCACCGGAAAGGGTTCGCACTCGTCTAGCTTCGCCGCCATTCCAATTATCTGCTACCCAGTATTCGCCGTCTTGGTTTTTTAACTTGTACCGATTTTCGGTTAATTCTTGCAAAATCAAGGTGGCGCTGCCGACTAATTCTGCTTCTAAATGTTCTAAGATGTAGGATTGAAATTCGTTGGATTTCAGATTCTGCGCTAAGGTGTGATAGGTTTGCTCTTGTTCTGTGAAATTTGTAATTTGCTGGGACAGTCTTTCGGCTTGTTCGAGGGTTTGGGCTGCTACTTGAATCCACGCTAAAAGTTCGGCGCGGTTGTTGTTGGCTTGTTTGAATTTTTCTTGGGCGGCGTGTTTTGCCGATCGCACTTGTGCTAATATATCTTCATCGGTAGTCCTGCCTGCGATCGCCTCGCTTAAATCCTTCGCCCGCGTCTCCAACTGAATTTTTGACTCGCGTACACACCGAATCGCATTTTCCCACTGCGATTGTTCGCTAACGGGCGCCACCGCTGCTAGAAACGTCTCTTCTGTGAAATCAGCCGCTGTTAATTTTGCTAACCAATCCTGGTTTAACTGCTGTTTGCTAGCTTGGGCTTGTGCGAAAACCTCCCCCGCTTGTTGCTCTCTCTCGGCTGCTTGAATAGCAGTATTTTGAGCGGTTTGATACGATTTTTCGGCAGTTGTCAGCAGATTTGCCAACTCTTGCTTGTCTTCTGCTAAAGCTTTTGCTAAATTAGCATAGGGTTGATATTCCGTAATTTGATAAAGCGCATTCACACAACTTTGCAACTGCTGCTTCCGACGGTCTGATTCGGCGATCGCATCTTGATATTCTTGCTGTTTAGCTGCTTGAGTCGTCGCTGCAAAATTAAATCTTTGTTCGTAATTATTATATTCAAAGGATGCGAGTTGGAATTGCTGCTCGGTTTCGCGGTATTGGCGATCGCTATCTGCAAGTATAACCAACTCCTGCTGCAACTGCAAGACTTCCCACTGCGGATTTTCCAGAACTTGAGTGATTTGCTGCTGCAACTGAGCAACTCTCTTCTCTGTCAATTCCAATGCTAGAGCAATTTCTGACTGTTTTTGCTCGCAGGCAAAAACTGCGCTTTTCCCCTCAGCCACCGCCATTTGAGCAGTTGGCAAAACCTGATTTGCAGCCGCCACTTTCCGGCGCAAACCAGCAACATCGACAATCTTAGAAATCGGCAAAGCAGGGAGCAAATCGCTCTCAGGATGCACCCCCCCGCACACCGGGCAAGTATCGCCAGCATTCAGCGACATCCTGACAGCAGCAACACTCTCTAAACGCGCCGCTTCCGCATTAGCAGTTTCCACCGCTTCTAACTCGGCACTGCACTCTTTTAGCCTGATTTCTGCTGCTGCTAAATTAGTCGCAACCTGCACGTAATTCTGTTCGGCGCTGGCTTTTTCGGCGACAGATTTATTCAACTGTTCGCGCTGAGTTTTTACCTGTTTGGCAATTAGTTGAAGTTCCATCAATAAAGGTGCAACTTCCTGCAATTTTTCAAAACGCTTTCCTCCGGGCGAATACTTTTCGAGCATTGCCGCTACTTGAGTAACCCGAAAACCAGCCGCCTGAATTTTAGTATTAGCAGCTTGCAGTTCTTTATCTGCTACTTGAAGAAACCGCAGTTTTTCCTGTTGATTTTTCTGGGCGAGGGCAACTTCTTTGTCTAATTGAGTGCGCTGTTCTTCATATACTTTTGCAGCAGCCAGAGCATCTTCGCGAGCCTTAATTTGTGGTGCTAATACCTCAGATTTGGCTTTGGCTGCTTCAAATTGCTGCTGCTCTGTTGCTAGCTCCGAGCGAGCTTTAGTTAACCGCTCCCGCGCTGATAAAGCAGCACTTTCGGCAGTTTCATACTGACTGCGAGCCGATCGCAATAAAGCCCAATCTCCCTGTAAATGGTTCGCAGCTTGCGCTCTTTCTAAACGCTGTGCTAAAATTGTAATCTCGGCAGAACTAGCATTTAATTGCGCTAATTCTTGTTGCAACTCTTGCCAGCGAGTGATTTGCGAAAATAGCTGTTCTTCTTCATCCACAGCCTTCTGAGCTTCCATAACAGCGCGCTCGAACTGAGGTAATTGCTGCTCTAAAATCCAAAGTTGCGATCGTTTTAGCTCCACCTCATTCGCCGCCGGAGCGCTCAACTCAGCCAACTGTCTTTCCACCATTTCCCGTTCTTGTTTCAGCAACTTTGCGAGGTCGTTTGCTTCCTTCCGCATCTGCTCAAAAATCTCAAATCCCGCTAGCTGCCGCAAAATTTCCCGGCGTTTAGAAGTATCTCCTTTAATAAACTCATCAAACTTGCCTTGAGGCAGAATAATGGCTCTTGTAAAAGTATCAAAATCCATCCCCAAAATCTGTTCAATCGTATTTTGAACAGCAACAATACTCGTCCCCAAAGTTTCCCAATTGCCATCTTGCCAACATTCCAAAATCACCTTATTCTCGGGAGATTTCGGACGAAAACGCCATCTCCGCGTCACCCGATACTGTGCCAAACCCACAGCAAAACGCAACTGCACCTTTAAATTTTCGCTTCCTTGACTTACCAAATCAGCTACTTGTTTGCCACTGCGATTTGTCGTACCAAAAAGCGCGTAAGTCATGGCATCTAGCAGTGAAGATTTGCCCGCACCAGTAGCACCAGTAATTGCAAACAAATCGAGTTGAGAAAAATCTAAACGCTGTTCCCGGCGGAAGCTGGTAAATCCTTCGAGCAAAAGTTCTAGTGGACGCATACTGATTTTAGATTTGAGATTTTGGATTTTAGATTTCGGGATTTTTACAATTACGTTGTTCGGAGTTTTAGGGTACTTATCAAGGAGAGCATCTCACTTTTGCAAAAAAACAATTTCTTTACAGTGCTGTCCCCGCTCGAGAGTGTTTGATAGATCGCGAGCGGGGACAGCACTATAAAATCAAAACTGAGATGCTCCCCTTATCAAGTTTGTTCGCGAGCTCGCGAGCAATGGCAAAGAATTACCAATTACCCATCACCAATTACCAATTACCTATTTAATTATTAACTGGTTCTTTAAACTTCTTGTACAAATTCTGAAATTCCTCCAATACAGCGGGTTGTGGTGTCGTTCCCAAGCGGTTTTGATAATAGTTGCAGAACTCTGCTGCTGGATCGAAATTGTTGGGATCGATATTAGTGCTCTCTGTTGGTTCTAGCGGTGCATCCCGATAGCGCGGTTCAATTAACAGCGCTTGAGAACAGATTTGCCGCACGCGATCGGCTAATCCGATTTGCGGGCTATCCAATTCGACAATTACCTTCAAAAAACCAGGATGATATTGATGAGCTTCTAAAATTTGATCGAGATTGTCATTATCACATTGAAGCACTTTTAACGGTTTGTGGCAAGCCACCGGTCTAAATTCTACCTTTGCCTGACTTCCCGGCTCAACTTCGATCAAGCAAAATCCTTTTTCCTGTTCGGCTTCTCCAAAATCTAACTGAATCAAAGAACCGGAATAATAAGCAGGAGAACTCTTAGCAATCCGCTGGTGAATGTGGATGTGTCCGAGGGCGACATATTGAGCTTCTGGCGGCAGAGTTTGCGATGATAGCAGGTATTGTTCTCGCGTGTAATAAGCGACTTCGGATTTAGCCAAGCGAGCACCGTCAATGCTCATGTGTCCCATCAGCATATTCACAGTATTGTCTCGAAAATCTGTGGTTAAATTTTGCAGTAAATCTGCTACAATCTCGCGGTAATCTTGACGGCGGTTGGCGTCGCCAGAGTGCCACAGAGAATTGGCATCTAAGAGTCTTTGTTCGGAAGCAAAAGGCATCGCTCCTACGCATAGTTTACCATTTTTGGTATTCAGAGTAATGCTGCCACCGTCTGCCGATCGCCTGGGTTTACCTAAAGCGCGAACGCCGGCAAGGGATAGCAGTTGCGCGATGCTGTCGATGCGGGATGCTGAATCGTGATTGCCGGCGATCGCAATTGCGGGAATTTCGGCTGCTTGGAGTTCGCAGAAAAATTGATAGGCAATGCGCTCAGCATAGGCTGGAGGGTTGGGAACGTCAAAAATGTCACCGGCGACCAACACGGCATCAACATCGAGCTCCTTGGCTTGTTTCAATATTTGTTCTAGGGCGATCGCAATTTCAGAAGTGCGATCGATCCCTCGAAAACGTCGTCCCAAATGCCAGTCAGCAGTATGAATTATTCGCATATTACAAGGAGTCTTTTATTTATTTTAATACTTATGGGTTTCTAACAATCGTTTAGGTGTCGCTTTCTTTTTCTTGTTCTAGAATACCTCGATCGATCTCTTCAATGTGTGCCTCAGCATAAGCAAAAGCATTTACCAAATCGGCAGCACTCAGATCCGGATGACCTTCTAAAATATGAGCATCGCTAGCACCTTGACGGCGATAACTTATTAACAGCCAAACAGGAATCCGCGTTTGTCTGATACAAGCTTCGCCGCCCATTACGCCGGGAGTCTTTTGAATTTCCGACCAAAAGTTACTTAAACTTTGGGCTAAAAATTGTATAGCTTGAGTTTTTTCCTCTGGACTTAGCGCCAGGAGTTGCGGTTGTAATTCTTTTAGTGTCATGTTCGTTATTCGTACTAAGTGGTAAAAAATATATGTTTGGTGATCGTCAAACTATTCTAGCACTTGCCACCCAGATTTATTGAGCCTATTTAAGTGCCAATTGTATAGTACGCATTGCCAGCCAAGAATAGATAATAATGTAACTCATAACTTCATTCAACAAATATAAAAACGTGCCACTTTTCAATCATCCTCATTTTCTTGAATTGCTGTTTCAATCTCGTCAGGATATGCCTCAGCATATGCCCAAGCATTTGCCAAGTCAGTGGCACGCAGAGTCGGATAATCTTCTAACAGTTCAGATTCCGAAATACCTAAACGGCGAGCATTCACCAACACCCAAACAGGAATGCGCGTTTGTCTGATGCAAGCATCGCCACCGCACACGCCGGGAGTCTTTTGAATTCCAGACCAAAAGTTGGTTAAACTTTGGGCTAAAAATAGTATAGCTTGAGTCTTTTCTTCAGGAGTTAACGCCAAAAGTTGCGGTTGCAATTCTTTCAGTGTCATGTTCGCAGTTATTGAGTTCATAAATATTAACTTGTTTTGCCCTACAGGTCTTCTAGGACTGGCTAAATCTAACAGAGGTAGGGACACGGCAGTGCCGTGTCCCTACGGCTTGTGTTGCAATACACCTAATTCTAGCGCTAAATCAAAACTTCTATTCCACAGGCTTCACATCGTGAAACCGAGTATAATCAACCACCCGCCCGCCATCCGGAGTTCTCGAAATAATATCTACAAACCGCATATTCCACACAATTTCTGACGCTACAAAAGAATGTCGCGCGTGTATAGTTTGCGAAACTGTCTCGTCAATTCCCGTTAGCGTAATTACAATTTCGGCGTGCTGCTCGATCAAATCTTTGGCGGTAAGTTGGTACAAAGGACTGTTCTCATCAATTGTGTGCATTACCGTCCAAGTTAAGGCAAAAATAGGAGATTGACTCCGCATTAATTGCAAATCGTAAAAACGCCGCATATATTCTCCTTCCGATGTTACTTCGTCGCGGATTAAAGTAGCTCGCTGCTGTGCTTCTAAAATTTGGTTGAAGCGCTGATTTCCTGCGCGGTACATCAGAGTCGGAACGCCGTTGAAAGGAGCGATTATAGCTACGCGGCTGAAGATAACTCTAGCGGTTGCTCGAGAAAATCTTGAAAAAGCCAGTCCCGTCACCATTGCGACTCCCCACAAACCAAAAAACGCTTCGATCGCAACTATAGTATTAGCGTACTCGGTGCGCGGATACATGGCACCGTAGCCGATTGTCGCCATTGTTTGCACGCTGAAATAAAAAGCATCTTTGAATGAACCAGGCCGTGCATTAGCAATGCAATCTCCTCCCGCTAAGTAAGCTAAGGCAAATAAAGAATTTGTGAGTACATACGACAGACAAATCAGCATGAAAAATTGTGGCCAAGAAAGAGTTAGCAGCCTGTGATATAGATCGGCAAAATGCAGGCGAGGTACTCCCAATTTGACAACACCCAAGGTGAATTGTCCTTTGCGATTGACTAAACGAGCCTGTGGCGGGCGGTTGCGGTGAATTTTCATTGCGATTTGTAACTGTGGCTGTGTCAAATTGTAACTATTGCTTGGAGCGGGAAAACTTATCCTTTAGACTGATGTCTAATTCCAAAAATTACGATAAAAGCGGAGTTTTAGAAATGCTTGAGCTTAACTGGCATGACAATCTGGTGATCGTTTCTTTTGTCGCTGCTATTGCGGGTCTAGTCGTGCTGAGCGATAATGCCTCCTCTGACGGGGCTGACGATTCCCTAGGGGATAGCTTCGCCGCGCGTACTTTGAGCGAAGAAATCCTGATCAAGATGAGCTTTACTTACTGGATAGTTTACTGCATATCTGTTTTCGGGCTGAAACTTCACTTGCCAGAGGATAGCTGGTTGTTGCTGAGTTTGAAGCTGACTACTGTTCTTTCTTATTTGTTGACTGCTTCTAGCATCCTCAGCCTGCCGCTGCAACGCATGGCTGTCAGACAAGTTGAAGAGTGAAAAGAACAGGTTTGTAGTCAGGACTTCAGTCCTTCCGGTTGGAGTGAAGAAGGACTAAAGTCCTCACTACAAACTTAATTAATAGTTTTGAATTTTCTATTGTGAGACTGCTTGGTGAGTCGGCGCAGCCCGATTAGGAATAAAAGCTCGATCGAGCTTTTGACTGGTGCCGGAGTCCGGCAGGGGTTTAAACCCCTGCCTCAAAGCTAAAGTCGGTTAAAACCGACTCTCATATCAAATGCGGTGAGTTCGTCCCCATCGCGATCGCACAATCACGATTTAAAGCCCTTAGAGCTTTTCTTTTTGTCCTGCGGCTTGGACTTTGACTTGTGAACTTCGCCTAAAGCTTCCTGAAACAAGTTGTGCAGGTGCAGGGGAACGCTAGCGATTTCCGGGAGTTCGGGTTCTAAGGGTTTTTTATACTCTTGCAGTAGGGAATCTAAATCGGTCTCGATCTGAAAGTCTGTGCGCTGCAATACTGTTTGCAAGATTTGTGATAATTTCGCTGGATTAACTTTAGCTAACCGCCACCAAATCCAGGCATTAATTGCCGGATCTTCTAGATAGCTGCGAACCATTTTCTCGTAACCGGGAATGGTGGAAAAGTCCTCGGCTGCGAGCATTTCGGTAAACTGGCTGTAGTTAGACAAAAAGGTTTGTCCCCAGCGGGAATGAGAAAGCGCTGTCACCTTTTCGGCTTTTTTGAAGCGATCGGGCAATTCGACTTTCGGCGTTACCATTTTTGAACTCGCATTGCTGTCGATCGCCACCTCAACTGCTTTAGTATCGGCGCCTGCTGCTGCGATCGCGACTGCTTTGATTTCTTCGGGATCGATTCCGGCATCTTCAACGATATCCGCGAGAGATTTACTTTGATCGATGCCGATATCAGCGAGGCGTTTTTTAGTCATTACCTCCTGAAATTCGCCCAACTGTTTGTTGAGGTGATATCCCGATAGCGTCACTTCGTCGCCGCCAAAAAATTCGGTAAAATCGTCGTGATACTGTTCTACCGACTTCCAAGCTTGCTCTAACAGTTCTGGGGCGTCGCTGTACAGGTTATTTTTGTAATTTTGCTTGAAATTGCCGATCGCCACCGCCAACTTCGGCTTGCCCAATTTCCCCATGGGAATCGGAGGCCCTGAGAGTATCCACGCCTCATCGGTGAGAGGCGCAATCCGAACCCGCAAGATTTCTCCTAACTTAAAGCGAGACATTTCTGGGAGGAAATTAGCGCTGTTGGGCTTGACATTGTAGTGCTTCGCCGTCAGCCAGTTTGTCACCTCGAAGCTGTCAGGGGAAATTTGAGTAATTTCAAACAAGCCGGTGAAGCTTTTTTGACCCCAACTTTTTAGCAAACTGATCTCGCCCTCGGTTAAATCGGGCTGACTTTCGACAAAAAGGTCGATCGGCGTTTTGTTTCCGACTTTACCTTCGACTGTAAAACTGTCAATTACCTGATTTTGTTGAGCAATATCGTAGCGCTCGCCCGTCGAGCGAATTGCGGCAAAAGCTTCTAAAGCTACCGCCAACTCTCCCTCAGCATCCAGCACAAAGTCAATTAAATTTTGCTTGAGTGTCCAAGCTCTTTCCAACATTGCATCCACAAGTTATACCGATTTTGAATGAAAGGATTTAGATTCTTAACAATTATCGGACTTGAAGCAACCGACGCTTTACGCTCCGGCTGGGATAGAATGGCGCAGATTGCGAAGAATGACCGAAATATGCGATCGATGCCTGAGTCCTGAATTAGTTTAATTTTAAGCCTAATATTCAAAAAATAATGTCCATCTCAAACTCCGTTGTTAATAAGTTTTTTTGCACCCCCAGCCGGAGGGTGCATCTCACTTTTGTTTGAAGAGGGCGAAGCATGACCGCATATAAGTTATTAGTTATATCTCATATTCACTGCGGTCATGCTTCGCCCCTACAGATATATTTTCTTGCACAAGCCGCTGCACCCCCAGCCGGACAACCAACCGCGCACAAATCTTGCTTTCTGAAAAAAGCGATTTCAACGCAGCCGAAAAATACCCCTCCCGATGTAGAGAGGGTCTAAAAATCCCCAATAACTTTGCTAAACTCGCCTTGAAAATAGTGTCATATCATCTCCGCTCGATTACTATAAAAAAACAGTTCGTAGTGCGGACTTCAGTCCGCAATCCGGCTGCGGACTTAAGTCCGCACGTGCGTTCCTTACCCAAACACTTCGCTGCATTCAGCAGCGCTGGTACAAAACTCCCGCACGATCGAGTTTATGTGCATCCTAGACTGAAAAATACCAGCAAAATGCTTTGATCAATCCCAAATCGAAAATCGAAAATCCTCTCTTCCCCCGAATTTATCCGTGGGGTCGCCTCTAAAATCTAAAATCTAAAATCTAAAATCGATTGACTCAATGTTTGTCCAAGAGCTTTTAAAACCCGCTTCATATCAACGTCTCCTCGTATTTTGTCGCAAAAATTGTCGTGTTTGTTTTCCCGATCGGGCGATCGCGCGTCAAGAACCTTGGTTGAAGCGCCATCTTTGTCGCAGCTACCAAAGAGCGATCGAGCGAACAGAGATATTTATCGTGATGTGCAACATATTAAGCTCCTGCTTGTTACCATTACTTCTACCAAAAGATAGATTAGTTAAACAAGCGGAACTCATCTTTTATGAGGTTGTCTGAGGGGCGATCCCCATTCCTACAAAAAACCCATCTAGCGGTTTTCCTATCAATTTCAAACCCTTACTCTTCTCTTCTGGGTCTTTCTATAGCAATCCTAATTGATTTGCTAGTCCTAGAAATCCTGAAATCCTTGTTCAACAAGGAGTCTCGCAAGACAAAAAGGTTTTTATCTTGTGCCAATCCGATCTGATTGCTATAGGTGGAACAGGCGTCTCGCCTGTCCTTCTTAGGTTCATCAAAAAAAGCCCCTTGACCAAACATCAAAACTTGCATAAATACCCGATCGAACTACAAGAAAACCTGCTCTATGTTGAGGTTTCGGTTCTGCATAGCTCCTTCAAACAGCTCAGTAGAAAGAGCCTGTTCTACCGACCAAACCCCCGGTTTTGTCAGTTTGCCCTCTAACATCAATTGAGCAATGCTGCCAGTACCGATGCCCGTTGCTGTGGCAGCATTCGGGTGTACCGCTGTCGATCGCACTTTTGCGGGTTGACCGTTTTTGATGCCGCTCACTTGCGATCGCACAGCCACGCCCACACCGCTAAAATTATTGGTAACAGCAGTCATCCCGTAGCTGACATAAGACAAAAACTCAATGACTGAATTATTTTTCAGCCAGCTATCCGGCCAGTATTTAGCAACAAACCAGGTAAGGTGATTGTAAAGGTCGGGAGAAGTGCCAAATTTAGTAATAACTGTTTTGACTGGGAAAGTTTCGGGCAAAGTAATTGCTTCCGGCATATCGAACCAGTAAACGCCTGTTTTGCCGTAGGGTGCTGGAAATTCTATCGTTTCGCGATCGGTGTAGGGTTTGATTTGCTGTAGTTTGCCATCAACCAAAACATCAAAAGGAGTTTGCAAACCCAAAAAAGTAGTACGCATGACGGTAACGCCAGCACCCCCAGAACCGCCGACAACATAACTCAAATGAATGTGTTCTGCGGTATCTAACTGCTCCACATCTCGGCGCACCATGCTGTTAGAAACCCCCGGAAAAATGCCCGTATTGATAATCGCTGTCACCCCGGCATTTTTAGCAAGTTCCCGGCAGTCTAAAGCTCTCCGAGTAAAACTGCGACTGTCGCTGACATCGGTATAATTAACACCTGCTTCGATGCAAGTTTTCAGCACGCCCGCATCTCGGTAGTGAAAAGGCCCGGCACAGTGCACGACGAGGTTAGAGGATGAAACCGCTTGGCGCAGAGCAGCACTGTCTGCTAAATCTAAAGCTAAATAGCGCGATCGATCCGACGGCAACTCTGCTGGAAGAGAGCCATTGGGATCGCGTCCGGTAACAGTAATTTCTGCGTCGGTATAGGTGAGAATATCTTGGGCAACGCTGCTGCCAATTCGTCCGCGCCCGCCGACAATCAAAACTCGGTTTGCCATCGCTCAAAAAAGGGTAACGCCATCTTTCACTATGTCAACTTTTGGCAGGTCTTTTCATCCACATAAAGTATGACTTTATGATAACTGATATCTCGCACCAATATCCATAACCCCAGAAGGGCGGTGAAAACCAATAAATCAAACTAATTACAGACAAGTTAAATAAACCTCCACCAAAGTAGAAAATCCTTTATTGACAAGGTTTGATATCTGAGTTAAAATGTAATCATATATGAACAGTCCGTAATATTTTTGATAATTCCTTATAATAAACCTAAAATAAAACACTATGACATCTGAAGGTAATGTAGCTGATACGGGTATTGTAGAACAAGCTAAACAACTAATCGCCGAAAAAAGAGCATCAGATATGCCTGAAGCACTCGAAATATTGAAACAGCAAGCTAAACGCGATAAAGATAAAGAAAAAATGGAAAAAATTAAAAGCACCCAGAAATTCTTTGGTGACAGACATAGCCGATCCAGCGGCAAAAAGAAGAAGACCAAAAGGTAAGCTGCTCAAAGAAATATCTCCCAAAATTAGTCTGCAATTAGTGTAGTACCACGAAATTCAGAGAGTTTTGGGGGATGTCGAATTACTCACACTTATTCATTTTGATACTTGCGTAATGCCATTCAATCTAACTGACTAAGTGTGAAAATAACCTAGGCTGGAAGCACTAAAATTTAGGGAGGTGCAAAAATTATGGATAAGCTGACAACTGAAACACTGCTAGATTATTGCGATTCAGATGATTATACCCTGCAAACAGAAGCATTGATACAGCTTGTAGATGCAGAAGTTTATGAAGCTGTACCGAAGATATTAAGATTGCTAAAATCCGCCGATGAATCAATTAGAGCTGAGGCAGCCGAGGCATTAGGTTATCTCGGTTCAGAGGAAGTAGAGACAGTTGGCATTGCATTAATGCCTTTGCTAAACGATCCTGAAGAACTGGTTAGGTCTGAAACAGTGGAGGCACTGGGAGAACTTGGTTATAGTCCTGCGGTTGTACCGATAGAATATATTCTCAGAAATGACCCTTCAGCACTGGTTCGCGCATCAGCAGCAGAAACTCTTGGATATTTAGAAGAACCATCAGCTATAGAAACTCTGGAGCTTTCACTGCTTGATGTTGATGAAGATAAAGCAGTTAGAGGGTATGCTGCTAATTCGATCGGGCTTTTAGGTACGCCGCAGCTATTGCCAAAACTGGAAGAGTATCTAAACTCGGAACTTCCTTTATCAGTAAAAGCTGAATTGCTGGGAGCGCGGTACTGGTTGGGCGCGAAAGAAGATATCGAGAAGCTATTGAGTTTGTTGGATAATGCTGATGAATATTTAGCAACGATCATCCTGAATATTTTAACAGATTTGACCGAACGGGAGGAGCAGCCAACATTGGCGAAAGATGCTCCCGATTTAGAAAGGGTGTTAAGTGCGATCGCAAATCGTTTTCCCCTCACAGGGAATCAACCCGAAAAAATTCTCGCACTCGCACACTGATAAATTAATACAAATAAACGCAGATGTAATTCATCTGCGTTTATCTGCGTTCATCTGCGGTTAAAAATCTTACTTCTAATTAATCCGAAACACCGACTTAGCCGTCGATTTCAGAGAATTAGCCGCATCGCTCAAGGTTTGCGCGATCGGCTGCTGCGAGTGCATGAACACGCGAGCAGTATTGCGTCCCGGCATCCCCGAAATCGAGCCGCCTGGGTGCGTACCCGCACCGGTGAGGAACAAACCGTCGATCGGCGTTTTGTAATTCGCCAACTCGGGTAACGGACGGAAAAATATCATCTGATCCAGCGTCATGTCAACGTGGTAATAATTCCCCTTCAGCGCCCCCAAACGCTCTCCCAATTCCGCCGGACTTTCCACGCGGCGGCCGATAATTGAGTTCTTGATATTGGGTGCGTATTCTGCTAATTTGTCAATGCAGCGATCGGCAACTTTGTTTTTCAGCTCGTCCGTCCAACCCGTACCGTGCTGGCCGGTTCCTTCAGCATTTTCGATTTGGTAAGGAGCAAAAAATTCAATCCAAGCCGTATGGTGTCCGGGGGGAGCCATTGACGGGTCTCGTACCGTCGGAAACACGACATACATCGACGGATCGGAATCGGGGATTTTGCCGATCGCAGGCTGAGTATGAGCAATTTCCACGTGTTTCACCGAATCAGCAATCAAAACAGAACCCATTAAATATTCGTCTTTATGGTTCCAGCGATCGAACTTCGGTACTTCATTGAGAGCTAAATCTATTTTCAGAATTGTCTCATTGTTATTGACAATTTTGCGCTCCAATCTTTCCCGCAAATTCGGATCGGCACTGTCAACATCGCTATCATCCATCAAGTGCAGAAACAAACGCTTCGCATCAATATTAGAAATGACGCCTTTAGTAGCTCGATATTCTGTGCCGCCTGCAACTCTAACACCGACAGCGCGGCCGTTATCAACTAATATTTTCTCGACGTGCTGGTCAGTAAGTATAACACCCGCATAGCTTTTCACTAAATTGACCAGCGCTTGCACCAATGCACCCGTTCCTCCGCGCGGCCTCGCCATCCCAGGATTGTGGCGCATTGCCATCATAATTGCGCCTACAGCAATGGTTTTTTGTGAAGGAGGCGCGCCCAACTCTGCGGCCAGTCTTGCCAAAGGTGCTTTCAAAAATTCCTCATCAAACCACTCGTTGAGAATGTCCTCAGCGCTGGTAATCATCGTGCGAATAAAGTCCAGCGTTTTGTCTGGGGAACCGATGACTGAAAATAAGTCTTTGAGTTTGGCAATATCGTAGTTGCCGGCAATATCTATGATGGATTTTGGCGGCGCGTTAAACATCGGAATCATCGCGCTTAAAGCGCGCTGCCAAAAATCTGTATATTCGGCATATTTTTTCGCATCGCGTTCGTTGTAGCGGGCAATTTCTGCACAAGTTTTTTCTACGGAACCGTGCGCCAAGAAATATTTGCCGTCTGGATGCGGACAAAACGCCACTGGATCGCAGTAAAGATATTCTAATCCGTATTTTTCCAGTTCTAACTCTTCTACAACTGGCCCTAAATGGATAAATTCGTGGTCGATCGCGCACAAGTTGAATTTAAAATCTGGTAATTCGGGAATCGCAGCTTCGGTAGTCGCGGCGCCACCGGGAACGGAACGTTTTTCTAACAAAAGAACGGTATATCCGGCTTTGAGGAGATAAGACGCACAGACAAGCCCGTTGTGACCTGCTCCTATGATAATCACGTCATACGTTTGCATAGATGAAGCTTTGGGATAGGATGTTTTTCTCATTTTACAAATGTTAACAACTTTGCGGGCTCTATCAATAGAAATAGATTCATCTTAAGAGATTAGTTTGAGCATCTTACAAAAGATGGAGTTCTTACCTAGTGCTGCTGTGCGATCGCCTTTATTTATTCTTGAATTTACCATAAAGAATTGGTTTAAAGCCCCAATCCCGATCGGGATAAATTAAAATCAGACTATTCATTACTCCAATCCTCTTCCTTCCAGGTAGAGGTAGCTGTCAACTGTCAACTGTCAACTGTCAACTGAACGAACGAGCGATCGCCACGCCAATTTGCCCAGCATCATATCACAGAAATTTTCATTTATCGGTATTATATAAAAAATTAACAATCCGTAGGATTTCCCAGATAAACTATTGTTTTGTAAACCAATGAAACAAAGCCACGATCGCCACAGTAAGCTTGATAAAGTTCGGTTAAATCCGAGATAAGTTTCTGCAATGGAGGCCCGGAGTTCGGCATATAAGATGAGCTTTGTGCCCGCCCGATTAACCCTGCTAAATCTAAATCTTGTCTGTTAGCAAATTCGATCGATCGCACATCAGTAAAATCTGCACTCGCAAGCAAAGGTTCGATCGAGCGATCGTGCTTTTGGGCAGGATAGCTCTGGGAAGCGCTCTTAACAATTTGAGTGTAGCCCTCTGTCAGCGCATCCGTGCGATCGCGCAAATTCCAAACAACAGCCAACCTTCCCGACGGCTTGAGAATTCGCCGAAATTCTGGTAAAGTTAAAACAGGATTGAACCAATGGAAAGACTGGAAACACGCGACTAAATCGAGCGATCGGTCAGGCAAATTAGTGGCTTCGGAAGTTCCGTCTCTAAACTCTACCAAAGTATGAGGTGCAGCCGCTTGTCTCATCTCGGCATTGGGTTCGATCGCTAATACTCGAACCTCTCTTTCTGCTAGCAAACGGGAAGAAATTCCTGTACCTGCACCGATATCGGCTGCGGTTAACCGTGAAGGTTCCCCAAGTCCTGCTAAAATCGCATCGATCGCAGCGGCTGGATAACTCGGGCGGTATTTGACATAATCCGTAGCGCGATCGGAAAATCGACCTAGCGGATTCATCTCGTATAACGGCGGTTTGGAGTTATCAGTCATTAGTTATTAGTTATGTATGAGTTATGAGTTATCAGTCATTAGTTATTAGCCATCAGTAATCATACCAAATCCGGGTTTAGAGCGCCGTTTATTTTCTTAGTCCGCGAAGGCGGACTTCGTTTTTGTAGAAGCGATTTTAATCGCCGAATCATAGTTCGATCGTAGCGCGGAACGGGCGATCGGCGAACAATATTAATACTCACCTACAAACTGCTCGTGAACCCACAGGAATTCGCGCCGTCTGTTCTGCACCCGAACTAAGCCACCAAAGCCAGGATCTTTGGCTTTTAGCAGCGCGTGTAATTCTCGCAAAATCGAGCCTTTCGCCATGATTGCTGAGTCGCCCTGTTGCCAATCTGGGATGTCATTTTCGTCAGACAAATTAGTAGCTAAATCGCTACCTTTCAAGGTAGATTCGATGCTTTTTTGTCCTAAATCGAGTTCTTCTTCAATGCCTTTGTAGGTAGCTTCGTCTAGCATGAACTTGGTGGCAGAGGCTGCGACAGGTAAGACTAGACTCAGGGTTCCGGTCAAAATTTTGAGATAGGGGGCTGCTTTGGTAAACCATTGGCGCGATACTTCCAATTCATAAACTCCTTTCTGCTTATCGTGAGGATTTAAGGCGGGAAGCGGTTGACGAGAGTGTTCGCACCAGAGGGTTATTTGCAATTTTGTACTAATCCATTTTGGGCGATTGAAAAACTTGGGATCGACGGGCTTGAAACTAAACAGGCGCGGGCCATCTTTCGCTTCATCGGTGAGCATTTGCATCAGTGACGCAAATTGCTCATCGACTTTGCTGAGAATGATCCGCTGTTCCTGAGACAATGACTGATATCGTTCTTGATTTCGACTATCGGAAGTCGCTATATTTTCGTGGATGATGTTTAGCTTGTCAACAATTTTTTGGAACTGCTGAATGCCGATTTCTTGGGATGGAGGTGGAGCAATTGGTGCGTTATTCAGTAAAGAATCGATATTTTGCCATTCATCGCAGCCTGAAATGTGACATTGATGCTCATCCCGATTCTTCTTTTTGCTCTTAATTAGTTTTTCTACCTCAAATAGCCCGTTCCCAGGCAGATTTTTACCACAAGGCGCAATACAAGGAACCATCACATTACATAGCAATCCTTTCCAATAATTTTCGACTAGCCATTTAATCTCTGCCGTGAGATAAGACAAGAACCGTTCTGGATAAGCCGCCCGCACGGTGATTTTGACATCACTGTCAATATATTCCAGCAATGCCCGACCGTTGTAGTCATCGTCAAGCATCAAACCGCGTTGCCAATGGATACTTTGTTCGTAATTGCATCGCCCCAGTGAGTATTTGTGCAAGCGCACAATTAACTGGTAAAACAATCCTTCTGCGACTGCAAGTTGTCCTCGATCGTCCACAATGCGGCAGATTTGTATTTGTTGTCTGTCTCCGGCTTCCGGTTGCTGTCCCCAATTGGACAATTCCGGGCGTGTATCGGGTACGAGTTGAGCAATCAAACTGGTATTACTGGGTTTAGTTGGATCGAGTACCACGCGGTAGGACAAATCGAAGCGTTCCATCAGCTTGAGAAAGATGGGATGTAGTTCTTTCGGGTAGCCGTTTTCGCCTGGAAACGGGGGATTCCTCCATAATTCACCCAGATGCTCAAAGTCTACTAAACCGTTGCGGCGGCGGGTCGTTTCATCATCAAGTACGAAGCTAATTGCCTTGGCCAACCAGTCGGGTTTGAGGATGACAATATCTCGCAGTATTGGATCGTAATGGTAATGGATGATATGCCCCAAGGTATGGGAAATGCGAAGAAAAAGTTCTGCTTGTTCTTTATCGATTCCGTGTTTAGCGCAGATGGCAATAACTTCATCGTAGGGCAGATAGGCTTTGTCGTTTGTCTGCAAGATTTCCCGCACTCGCTGCCATTTGGCGGGAATCGAACGTCCCATTTCGGGAAGAGAGGCGGCGACATTAGCGATCGCACTTTTTAATTCTGCCACGCCGTTGCAGGAGTTCTGAGTGTCAGGTTTGCTGTCGATATGAAAGAAGCCAAGCACCGTATCGCAGCCGAATCGATCGCAAATTTCCTGTCTGTCAATGTCGGGTTGTCGCTGTCCGGGGCCGCCGTGGGTGGCGACTACCAGGACTTTGGCATCGGGTTCGCGATGCTTGATCAGGGTAATCCACTCTTTGACAAAGCCTTGCTGGGGGCCTTCTCGCGGCTTCCACACCACCAGATACACGGCTGGTGCACTAAAAAACAATTGGTGCGTGGGTCGATAAACGGGTTGACCGCCAAAATCCCAACCATTGAGGGATATCTCTGTGTCGGTGTCGGGATGGGTGATAATGACTGGTTTAATTTCAATGCCGTGAGTTGTGGGACGACTTTCTAGCCATTCGTCTTCTCGTAATGCTCCGAGGAGGCAACTTTTGCCTACCTCGCCTTCACCGATCAAAATCAGTTTGGCTTCATTTAGGGTGATTTTTGCTTCTGCTTTTGCGCGCAGGTATTGCCAGAGGGCATCAGTGCCTTGCTGATAGGCGGCGGCGAGGTCTGGATTCAGAGGGTTGTTGGAGAGGTTAAGGTCTCGCAACTGGGTGAGGGATGCGATCGTCTCTGGCAGTTCCCTCAGTTCGTTGTTGCTGAGGTAAAGAGTTTGCAACTGGGTGAGAGATGCGATTGCCTCTGACAGTTCTGTCAGTTGGTTGCCGGAGAGGTTAATCTGTCCCAACTGGGTAAGGGAGGGGATCACGTCTGGCAGTTCCGTCAGTTGGTTGTTGGAGAGGTCAATGTGGTGCAACTGGGTGAGAGATGTGATCGCCTCTGGCAGTTCTCTCAGTTGGTTGTTGGAGAGGTTAAGCCATTTCAACTGGTTTAGGGAGGCGATCTCGTCTGGCAGTTCCCTCAGTTGAATGTCGCTAAGAATGAGTATTCTTGCTCCATTTTGCCGTGCCTTTTCAATGCGTTGCTGTGCTTCCCAATAGCTATCAGTTCCTAACATTGCCAATTCCCTGTTTTGATTTTTGTATATAAGTTCGATCATCGCCTTTTGAGATGAAAGGGCGATCTTGAGACATGATTTGATTTTGAATATTCCTTAATCTCACTACAAAATAACACGAATATTTTGGCGATTCGTGAGGTTTGAGTAAGGTTTTTGAATCTCGACGCGCCTAGTCCAAGAAACCGGGTTTCTACGGTAATTTACGCCTCCTCATGAGATTTTACGCAGAAACCCGGTTTCTGAGTCCCACGCGCTGAGTCCGAGAAACCGGGTTTCTACGAGAATTTACGCCTCCTCATGAGATGATCTGAAGAAACCCGGTTTCTGAATCTCGACGCGCCTAGTCCAAGAAACCGGGTTTCTACGACAATTTACGCCTCTTCACGAGATTTTCGCGAGAAACCCGGTTTCTGAGTCCCACGCGCTGAGTCCGAGAAACCGGGTTTCTACGAGAATTTTCGTATCTTCACGAGATTTTTCATAGAAACCCGGTTTCTGAGTTCCCGCGCTGAGCCCAAGAAACCGGGTTTCTGTGAGAATTTACGCCTCTTCACCAGATTTTCGCGAGAAACCCGGTTTCTGAGTTCCACGCGCTTAGTCCAAGAAACCGGGTTTCTGCGATAATTTAAACAACCTCACCAGATTTTTCGTAGAAACCCGGTTTCTGAGCCTCCCAGTTTCTGACTTCGGCTAGCCACTTACCTACTATCTGATATGCCACGTCGCCAAGTTATCTTGCAAGCGGGTAATTACTACCATGTTTATAACCGAGGTAATAACCGTCAGTTGATATTTTTTGAGCGAGAAAACTATATTTATTTTTTACGTCAATTAAGAAACCATCTGATTACTCATGGTGTCGATATTATTGCTTATTGTTTGATGCCGAACCACTATCATTTATTAGTTCACCTGAACACCAATCGTTTTTCCAACCTGATGCAGGCATTTACTCTGTCTTATACTAAGGCTATTAATAAACGCTATCAAAGAGTTGGTTCACTTTTTCAGGGACGGTTTGAGGCGATTCATGTGGGAGCATCTCAATTTTGTAAAAAGCATTTTTTTTATTATAGTGCTGTCCCCGCTCGCGTATTGTACAACTCGCGAGCGGGGACAGCACTATCTATATATAGCCTTTCTCAAAAAGATGAGGTATAACTGACAGCCCACACAACCCTTAAACCAAGAGGGCCCAAGCCCAACAACATCCGCGAATCTTTCTGAGAACCGCTATAAATGAAAAACTGAGATGCTCCCAGTTTCGATGGATCTGTTTGGGTTGCCCCTTTTGCTGCTGTTTTTCACGATTAATTGACCCGCCCAAAAACGGAAGTCCCCGCAGGGCTGTCGTGGGTATCCCAAGATTTTAGACCTTAGTTAGACCTCGCAGATTTATCTGTGGAGTAAATCTAAAATCTAAAACTGGTTCGATCGCGAAGTCGAAGAATCTAAAATCTAAAATCTAAAATCGACTGACGAGGTTTAAAGCAATCGAATCTACTTCGATCGCAAATTCTGACAAACAAAACCAAGCTAACACCAGCGATACCGAACGCTGGGCTTCGTTAATTGGTGGGCGAGCGCTGGTGCTGTTTGGTTTGTCGCAGCGTTCACTCAGAGGTGCTTTGCTGGCGGTTGCGGGCGGCAGTTTGGCGGCGCGCGGACTCGGGGTTGTGGAGGGTTTGCAGTCGGCTGCGGATGCGAATCAAAGGTAAAAGTGGCGATCGAATACAACCCTCCGGGCGGTGCGATCGGTGCGGGCGCTGCTAAACTATTTGGGGAAGATCCAGAACAGCAAATTGCTGACGATTTGCGCCACTTTAAGCAGTTTATGGAAGCTGGGGAAATAGCTACGACGGAAGGTCAATCTTCGGGCCGCAAGTTATAATTGCGATCGTGTTGGCTCGTCTAAAAATCATCAAGGATGAGGTACGTTGTTGCGCTTGGGCGCTATGCTAGATCTATGAAAGAGCGCTGAAGCGCAACAACGTACCTAAAGATCGATTCCCAGAAGAGTGCCTGTTGTGTTTATGACTAAAGTTCTTACTACGAACCTTTGAGTTTGTGTTACTTAAAATATTTGTTTGTTAGATTATTAACTGATGCCACCTGAAGTGATTTTTGGAAATGCGGGTGCTGAAGGTGCAAGTCGCGGCGGTTGGTTTGCGGGTCACTTTATAATGCCCGAAGATGACGCGCGATCGACTTCTGCGTTAGAGGTAAAATGGGGCGTTCACTCCGCCGGAGATTGCAGGACTCAGTGGGCGGTAAATGCGGCAGCAACTACGCTTTCTATTCTGGTAAAAGGGCGGTTTCGCTTGCAATTTCCTTCGCAAGAAATCTTGCTGTGTTGTGAAGGAGATTATGCTCTCTGGCTGCCGGGAGTGCCTCATTATTGGTCGGCCGAGGAGGATTCGGTTATCGTGACTGTGCGGTGGCCTTCGGTGTCGGGAGATAGTTCTGCGATTAAGAATTAACTTGAACTTCGGGAACTAAAACGCGACCATTATAACCCGCGCGGTGGTAACGATCGATCGCCTCTGATGCAATAACATCGGCTTTCCCACTCTTAACCAGTGCAACACAAGCACCACCAAAACCTCCGCCCGTCAGCCTCGCGCCGAAGACTCCGGGGATTGACT
Source organism: Microcoleus sp. PH2017_35_SFW_U_B (assembly GCF_020737865.1). Lineage (NCBI taxonomy): Bacteria > Bacillati > Cyanobacteriota > Cyanophyceae > Oscillatoriales > Microcoleaceae > Microcoleus > Microcoleus sp. PH2017_35_SFW_U_B. The sequence continues at coordinate 13,840 of NZ_JAEQDE010000069.1, read as the reverse complement.
GCAAGATTGCCGCCAAGGCATCTACTGCAACCACCGAAACTTCGTAGTCGTCGCGCAAACTCGCATGGGAAGCATTCATTAAATCGCCGAAACGTTCGGCTGGTAAAGATTTTACAGCTTGCAGCACGCGGTTGTTTTCGGTGACTACGTGGCGCGATCGCCTTTTTAGGGGTTCTGGCAATACTTCCACTGCTTTGGGATCGCTGATATCCCTAAGGGCTTTAACTCCCAATATCCGGGCGGATTCTTCGCACTCAGCACGCCGCTGGTTGTAGCCACTTCCGGCTGCTAGGTTGTGGCTTTCACCGCTGTCAATGACTAAAATTTCTGTGCCTGTGGGAAAAGGTAGCGCGCGGTATTCGAGGCTGCGGGTGTCGATAAATAGCATCGTGTTGGTGTCTGCTAAACTCGACGCCATTTGATCCATGATGCCACAGTTCACCCCGGCATACCGGATTTCGGTTAGCTGTCCGATTTGAGCCAGCCGCACGTCGTCTAGGGGGAGGTTCAGCAGCGCGCGGATTGCTCTGAGGGTGGCTATTTCTAAAGCCGCGCTGCTGGACAAACCGGCGCCGATCGGCACATCGGAGGTAATGTAGAGATTTATTGGTGGTATTTTGTACCCTTCTTTTTCTAAAAGTCTGATGCAGCCACAGATATAACTGACGAATTTTTGCGGTATGGTATCGTCGTCTGAAAAATTTATGAGTTCGTCATATTCGGCTGAATAAAAATGGTGTCGGGTATCGCTGCTAAAGCCAATTTGTACTGTTGTGCGCTGCCCAATCGCAGTCGGAAGTACAAATCCATCGTTGTAGTCTGTGTGTTCGCCCAGCATATTTACTCTTCCGGGCGCGCTGGCTTGGGTTTGGGGTAATGTACCAAATACTCGTTGGAATTTCATTTTTGGGGAATTGGTAATTGGTAATTGGTAATTGGTAATTGGTAATTGGTAATTGGTAATTGGTAATTGGTAATTGGTAATTGGGAAGAAATAAACTTATTTTTTATCGTTAATTATTTTATGATGCCCAAGTTTTTTGCTGAATTCAACCCCTGTTTACAAAAATAAACATAACTTTAGCTTGGGAAAAAATATGGGGTTGTGATAGAATGGCAGGCTAAGATTTCTCGAAGAATTCAAAAAATGCGATCGACCAGACCCCGGAAACAGTTTGCTCAACATTGGCTCAAAAGCGAGAAAGCCTTAGATAAGATTGTCAAAGCGGCGAGTTTGTCGGGCGATCGCGTCCTGGAAATCGGGCCGGGCACTGGGATTCTGACTCGACCCTTGCTTGCTGCGGCTGAGTCTGTTGTTGCGGTGGAGATCGATCGAGATTTGTGCCTAAAACTCGCCAAGCAACTAGGCAAAAACGACAACTTTTTACTGCTACAAGGCGATTTTCTGGAAATGGATTTAGAGGCTGAACTAATCGCCTTTCCCAAATTCCAAGATCCCAATAAAGTTGTTGCCAACATTCCCTACAATATCACCGGCCCCATCCTGCAAAAACTGCTGGGAACGATATCTGTGCCGGTTGCGAAACCCTTCGATGCGATCGTCCTGTTGGTGCAGAAAGAAGTAGCCCAAAGGCTTTACGCTAAACCTGGTTCGACAGCTTTTGGCGCTTTGTCGGTGCGGGTGCAGTATTTAGCAGAATGCGAGTTAATTTGCGATGTGCCGTCTAGAGACTTTTATCCGCCGCCAAAAGTCGATTCCGCCGTGGTGCGGCTGCTGCCCCGAGTGATAGAAACGCCAGCAGTTAATCCGCGTTATTTAGAGACTTTAGTCAAGTTAGGATTTGGCAGCAAGCGCAAGATGCTGCGTAATAATTTAAAAGGATCTGTGGATTTAGATAAACTCGTTCAATTGTTAGAAAAGTTACAGATCAATCCTCAATCTCGCGCTGAAGATTTAAGCGTGGCGCAATGGGTAAATTTGAGCAATAATTTGTTTTCCGATGACTAGAATCCTTGCACTCCCAAGCTTTCTTATCTGGAAATAATCTGCGTTGCATCGTCGGTTGCATCTGTGGTTCGCCTATCAATCAAAGATTTATGCAATAAGTTTACTGATAACTGATGATTAATAACGTTCGCGAACTCTTGTTTACTCGCAAAACATGACTGATGAATAATGACTAATGACTTTCGCGTTTGGAAATAAAGTAAAGCAGTGTAATCGGGAGCGAGAAATAGGCGATCGCAATTATTGAATCTGAGGCTACGTGCAGCCAGACTAACTTGGTCTGCCATCGATAACAGCGCCCGTGGGGAATAAATGACCCCGAACTAAAAAAAGTTTTCCACATTTCCTGCATAATATTTCCTTTGAGTTGTGAGAAAATGTAGTCTGACTGGTGTCAATTAATTTCTTCAACCAGGGGTTTCTTTCACCCGCGGCTTAATCACCTATGCGTTCATATTCTCTGCTAGCTTCAGCAAAAATCAATCTGTATTTGGAGATAATAGGCGATCGCCCCGACGGATATCACGAACTGGCGATGGTGCTTCAAAGCATAGATTTGGCCGATCGAATTGACTTGCGCGCGATCGGAACGGACACGATCCGCGTGCGCTGCGATCACCCCCAAGTCCCGCCGGACAAGAATAATCTGGCTTATCGCGCGGCGGATTTGTTGGCGCAGCAATTTCCAGATGCTTTGGCGAAATACGGCGGAGTCGAGATTGCCATTCACAAGCAGATTCCGGTGGCCGCGGGGCTCGCCGGCGGTTCTGCAAATGCTGCCGCAGTTTTAGTCGGGATGGACTTGCTGTGGCAATTGGGACTCACTCAATCGGAGTTGCAAGAGTTGGGGGGAACTCTGGGTTCTGATGTGCCTTTTTGCATTGGAGGAGGTACGGCTCTGGCAACAGGTCGTGGGGATAAACTCTCTCCCCTGCCTGATTTGGGAGGTTTTTGTGTGGTGCTGGCGAAGTTTCGCAATCTCAGTATTTCTACTGCATGGTCGTATCAAACTTATCGCAAACAGTTCAGTAGTTCCTATTGTGCACCAGAAGATTTGGAATGTCGCCGCCAAAGGCTACATTCAGGGCCGATGGTGGGGGCGATCGCCCAAAAAGATCGATCGAAAATTGGTCAATTGCTGCACAACGATTTAGAAAAAGTTGCTTTACCCGTGTACCCGCAGGTGTTGCAATTGCGGGAGGCTTTTGAGTCGGCGGGGGTTTTGGGCGCGATGATGTCCGGTTCCGGGCCGACGGTGTTTGCGCTGTGTGAGTCTCCAGAGCAGGCTCAGCAGGTTCTGGAACGGGTGAAAAGTGCGATCGCTTCTCCCGATTTGGATTTTTGGGTAGCAAAGTTTAGCAATACTGGGATTCGGATTTTTTCGGAAGGAAATGATACGAAACCGCCGATTGTGAGGGTGTAACTCGCTGTCGGGTGCGATCGCGATCGTCGGTTAAATGTCAGTGGGGGCGATCCTCTCCGAGGGCTGCGCTAACGGCAAAAATGAATCTAACTTTGCGCGGAGTCTATTAAGATCGCAGAACTGATAAAATGACATGAAACACCGATTTTAGTTTTGGTAAATTAACCAGAAATCTAAAATCTAAAATCTAAAATCTAAAATCGCCATGGCTGATTTAACTAATCCAAATTCCACTTCTGAACCTCTAAGTTCGGCGCGGGATGCAACGCCTGCATCTCCCAAGCAGCCGACTGTTTTGCGGTGCGTGATTGGTTCGCTGATCGCGAGTGTGTTCGCTTTTGGTTTGTATTCGCTAACTATGTCGATCGCTCTAAATTTTGCTAGCAAGCCGCTGCATTCCACCAATATTACTGTGCTTAAAATTAGTGTCGCCGTGCGAACTTTAGTCGTGGGGATGGTGGCTTTAGGTACGGGCGTTTTTGGGCTGGCGGCAGTCGGCTTAATGCTGCTGGGTTTGCAAATTGGGATTCAAAAGTTGGTGAAGAAACCTGCTGGTTGAAACTATCAGACTACAGAAAATCTAGCCTGCAAGCTGAATACTTAATAGTAAGATCGAAGCAATGGAAGTATTTACGATCGGACACTCCAATCACAGTATTGAAGCGTTTATTTTGTTATTGGAACAACACGGAATTACAGCGGTTGCGGACGTGCGATCGCATCCTTTCAGCCGCTATTTACCTCATTTTAATAAATCAGAAATTACAGCTTCTCTGTCTGCTGCGGGCATTCAATATGTTTTTTTGGGGCAAGAATTGGGTGCGAGGCCGGAAGACTTAAGCTGTTACGATACTAGCGGTAAAGCTTTGTACGATCGCATAGCAGCGACTCCTCTATTTGCCTCAGGAATTCAACGCTTGCTCAAAGGCGCCACCAATTATAAAATCAGTTTAATGTGTGCGGAAAAAGACCCGATTACTTGTCACCGCACTATTTTAGTTTGCCACAAACTCAAAGAATTTAATTTGCAAATAAATCATATTCTGTCCGATGGCAGTTTAGAATCGCATCAGGATGTAGAAGCAAGACTTTTGAGCAAGTTTAACAAAGGTAAAAAAAATAATCAGCCAATTCAGTTAAGCTTGTTTGAATTAGAACCTCAAGTTAAAGATGAAATAGTTGATTTAGAAACAGCTTATTATCGTTATGGATTGGAAATCGCTTATGTCACCAAAGAAAGCAATTAATTTATTTACAATTGGTTTTACTCAAAAAAGCGCCGAGCAATTTTTTGATACTTTGATAAAAGCCGGAGTCCGCAGGGTGATAGATACGCGGCTGAATAATGTGTCCCAGTTAGCTGGTTTTGCTAAGCGGAAAGATTTAGAGTATTTTTTGCGGACAATTGGTAATATTAAGTATGTGCATATTCTGGATTTAGCGCCGACTCAAGATATTCTGGATGATTATAAAAAGAAAAAGGGAGATTGGGATGTTTATGAACAGCAGTTTTTGCAGTTGATTCGCGATCGACAAATTGAGCAAAAAATTTCGCCGGATATTCTAGACTGCGGGTGTCTGCTTTGTAGCGAACCACAGCCTCACAACTGTCACCGCCGTTTAGTTGCTGAATATCTCAACGATAAGTGGCAAAATGTCAAAATTAGTCATCTTTGAATTGCATAGCTGGCGGGGAGTGTACGCCATAAATACAGGAATCAATCTAAAATCTAACATCTAAAATCGAATGACTCGGATAATTTGCCTTGCTAATTCCTGGAAACGAGGTGACAGGTGCATCGCTGGAATTAATGAAATTAATGGTAACTGGGTACGTCCAATTTCCGACTTACCAGACGGCCAGATTCCTAAAGAAATACGGCAGATAAATAGACTGGAACCGGCATTATTAGATGTTATAGACATTCCTTTGGCAAATACGGGGCCGGATTTTGGTTTTGAGTGTGAAAATCTGTCTATTATTCCGGGAAAATGGCAGCACGTCGGGAAGGTTTCTTCTGCATATTTACTGAAATATTTCCGCGATCGGGCATATATTTTGCATAATGATTTGCGATTTGTGACAGTAGATTATATGCAGTCTTTGCCAAGGGAAGAGCGCATTACTTTACAATTAATAAAAGCAGTAAAATTTACCGTAAGAATGGTCGGCAAAAGATTTGAAAGTGGGAATAAATGGGAAGGATCTATTGTAACTGCATACAATCAAAAATTGACGGCAACAATTACCGATCCGGTGTTTACTAGAAGGTTGGATTTGGGTTATCGCCCGGAAAAAGCTTGTTTGCTAACCATCAGTTTAAGTATGCCTTGGCGGCCTGATGATTGGGAAGGAGACGATCCTTGTTGGAAGTTGATTGCGGGTGTGATTGAGTTGGAGGAAGATATTATTTATTATTGATTAGCAATACGAAGGACAGTTTTAGATCTAATCTAGTATCTCAAACCGTTGATGGCTATAGGGATGACTATTCTTTAAGTCTCGCCCGCTCGTTTCAAAAAATCATTAAAAATGCCAGGGCTTACTCGCGATACGCTTACAGAGTCGTTAAAAAACTGTCCGAAGTATTGGATTAGCTGGTGTTTTGATTGAAATGGCGATCGATTATTGATTTTTGATTAATTTTAGCAACAACTCTTGACATCGCATACATTTGAAATTATGGTAGGGCGATCGGCGCGCACCATAGGTTTAGAGATTTTGTTCGAGATTTAACATTCTTCGTGCTATAATTCTGCGGGACTGTAGCAGAAAGGGGTGCTTTTTCATGAAAGCAGAATTTTATTATGACTGTCACAGATATATTTGCAGCTTAGTTCAAGTTGATTTTGTCAAAGAATTAAAAATTAAAAATCATCAAGGTTTTGTGTTGGCTGTTAAGCAAGGAGAAAAGATTGGACTTTTGGGGAAAAGTCGCCATAATGCTAAACAAGTTGATGTGTCTAAGCCGCATTTTTATAATGTAATTAAAGCAGCAATGAGCGCTTTGGAATTAGAAACTAGAAATGAAGTCATATTAGAGAGAAATCGAACTATTGCTGATGGGGAAGAAATGATTCAGCAGCAAAACCGAGAAATTCGCGTTTTGAATGAACAGCTTAGAATTCAATCGACTCAGATTGAGCATTTGTCAAGGGAAAACCAGCAGTTATCGGTGCAGCTAGTAGAGAAGGAAATTAGAGAAACTCAAATTAGTCAAGAAATTGAGGAAGATTTAGCGGCGGAAATTGACGATTGGGTTGGAGAATCTGAAATTAGTGAAGAAATCGATGAATTGCCGATTTTAGATTCTGGATTTGGATTGGAGTTAATCGAACATCAGCAGGATTTGCAGGATGTTGAGAAAGCTGAAGAAATCAGCGGAGGCGAGGTTGAAGTTTTGGATTTAGAAATTGTAGAACAAGTGGATGTTCCAGCCGACAATGAAATTAAGCACCTGGCTAAAAGAGGTTCACAGAGAAAGATGCGAAAGAAATAATCAAAAAATTTAATATTTTTTAAGACTCACAGGTTTGTAGTGAGGACTTCAGTCCTTCTTAAAGGTTCGTAGTGAGGACTTCAGTCCTTGGATTGGATGCGGACTGAAGTCCTGGCTACGAACCAATTATAGGGTGCATCGGGTTTTTCAAGAGGGCGAAGCATGACCGTATATGAGTTATTAGTTATAATCTCATATTGACTGCGGTCATGCTTCGCCCCTACAATCATATTTACCAAACTCAGATCCACCCCAATTATATTTTATTATGGGTTGGAATTTTACATTTATTATAGGTTGGAATTTTGCAAAATTTCTCTAATTCTTGTCCGAAATAGACGCACGGCCGATCTTTGTCCGATCGCCCTGCTTTGTTCGATAAATCCTGGTATTTCTGCGATCGGCAAAAATGGAAAAGCTACACTTTGACCAACACTCTCGTATTTGTCATCGACAAGTTGATAAACTTCTAGAGTTTGGCGGCGGTATCTCCAAATTTCTGGAACGCCCAAAGCTGCATAAATTGCGAATTTGTTTAGAGAAGAATTGGTGTAATCCGACTCGACAGCCAAATCCGGCGGCGGATCGGTTTCCAAGTCAATATCTCTGCTTCTTACTAAAGCTTCATTCTGGATGTAGAAACAGGTATCTGGTTCGATCGCGCGACTTAAATCTTCTCGTTTAAGCAGCAGAGATCGGAGTTTCATTACCTCAATTTCTAGCTCATCTGCTAGGGCTTCAATAAAACTTTCTAACATCCCTGTAGGCATTTCATGTTCTTGGTAGGGCATTCTGATTTCTAATACTCCATTGTCATAGGCAATTCTCCACGCACGATCGTCTCCAACATCAGCAAGCAACGCTTGAAAAGTTTGCCAGCTAACGCCTTTCAAAACAACTTTTGACTCTCGGATAATTTGCTCTTGTACGGGAGGAGACGGGGTTATTGTTTGCGGATTCATATTGCGAGTCCTCTGTATTGGTTTTGCGATCGAAGGTGAACAAACTTATAGCAGTTATAAACAGCCGTGTTAGGAAAGAAGTGTTGTTTAGTATTTTGTCCGGTGCGTCGCTATGAGATTGTCGATCTGATGCGAGGTATTTCAATGGCGACACACCCTACTAATAGTCAGGTGCGTCGCTATGAGATTGTCGATCTGATGCGAGGTATTTCAATGGCGACACACCCTACTAATAGTATTATGATAGCATTTTTAGTCGGGATTTCTCGGCGATTAGGTACTCCGGTACCCAAAAACGATCGATCGACATGAGAATAGCTACAGACATGAAAATATCAATATTTTCTCCCATTTCCTCAGTGGGCAATAAGCCAAATAATTCGTCGAATTCCTTGACATCTGCTAAAATATTATCAAAGTCTTCTACAAGTTCGTCCGGGTAAATGCAGTGGATTCCTCTCTCATCTTCATAATATGCTTCTTCGTCAGGAAAGAATTGTGAGGGTTTGAGTTCTTCCATGAGATAATCTATCTTGTGAAACTCTGCTTCGGGAACGATCGCAGCTAGATCCTTCCCTGCTTGCTGTAAAATAAAACGATCGCCCTTTTGCATCACTCGTTTCACGATCTCGATCGCATTTTCGCAAAATTCCTCAACAGTTAAGCGAAAAAACCCCTCAGAGTCGATCGCCAGTTTAGCCCCCACAGCCGCGCCCACAGCAGAATTTTGACAATTATCCAGGGCGATCGGTAAGATCGTAGGTGCGATCGAACTACCGTCAGCAGCATTAAATCCTTCAGTCATCAGTCGTTCCCCAACATACGCATAATTGTTGACAATATTGCACAATAGATAAAATTGTAAATATATAGCACCTACGTCTTTTTACCGCTGATGAATAGCAAATTTCTCGATCGACTCCACCACCCCTCGCGCCCAGTCATCGTCTTCGACGGCGCCATGGGAACCAACCTGCAAGTCCAAAACCTCACCGCAGAAGACTTTGGCGGCAAAGAATACGAAGGCTGCAACGAATATCTCGTGCACACCAAGCCGGAAGCCGTCGCCAACGTGCACCGAGGATTCCTCGAAGCAGGCGCCGATGTCATCGAAACAGACACCTTCGGCGCTGCTTCCATCGTGCTCGCGGAGTACGATTTAGCCGACAAAGCCTATTATCTCAACAAAACGGCGGCTGAACTCGCCAAGAATATCGCAGCAGAATTTGACACGCCCGAAAAACCGAGATTTGTCGCAGGATCGATCGGCCCGGGTACCAAATTGCCAACCTTAGGACACATCGATTTTGACACGCTAACCGCCGCTTTTACCGAACAAGCCGAAGGACTTTATGACGGCGGCGTTGACTTATTTATAGTCGAAACTTGTCAAGACGTGCTGCAAATTAAATCAGCATTAAATGCCATTGAAGAAGTATTTAAGAAAAAAGGTGCGCGGATTCCGCTGATGGTATCAGTCACAATGGAAGCCACCGGCACAATGTTAGTCGGTTCCGACATCAGCGCCGCTTTAGCTATTTTGCAGCCGTATCCCATAGATATTTTAGGATTAAACTGTGCCACCGGGCCCGATCGCATGGCGGAACACGTCAAATATCTATCCGAACATTCGCCCTTCGTGGTTTCCTGCGTACCAAACGCTGGTTTACCCGAAAACATTGGCGGCCACGCACACTACAAACTGACGCCGATTGAATTAAAAATGGCCTTGATGCGCTTCGTCGAAGACTTAGGCGTGCAAGTCATTGGCGGCTGCTGCGGTACTCGCTACGATCACATCCGCGAACTGTCAGAAATTGGCACAACTCTTAAACCCAAAATTCGCGAAATTACTTGGGAACCAGCCGCTGCTTCAATTTATAGCGCCCAACCCTACGAACAAGAAAATTCCTTCTTAATTGTCGGGGAAAAACTCAACGCTAGCGGTTCCAAAAAATGCCGCGATTTGCTAAACGCCGAAGACTGGGACGGTTTAGTAGCAATGGCTAGAGAACAAGTGCGAGAAGGCGCGCACGTTCTCGATGTCAACGTCGATTATGTCGGGCGCGACGGCGTGCGCGATATGAAAGAATTAGTATCCCGGGTTGTGACTAATGCAACTCTGCCTTTAATGCTGGATTCCACCGAGTGGGAAAAGATGGAAGCTGGCTTGAAAGTTGCGGGCGGCAAATGTTTGCTGAATTCTACTAACTATGAAGACGGAGAACCGCGTTTTTATCAAGTTTTGGAGTTGGCTAAAAAGTACGGCGCAGGGATTGTGATCGGAACGATTGATGAAGATGGGATGGCGCGCACTGCTGACCAAAAATTTGCGATCGCCCAACGCGCCTATAACGCCGCCGTCGCCTATGGAATTCCCGCCTCAGAACTCTTTTTTGACACCCTGGCTTTGCCGATTTCTACCGGGATTGAAGAAGACCGAAAAAACGGCAAAGCTACCATCGAATCTATCCGCCGCATCCGCCAAGAATTGCCGGGATGTCACGTGATTTTGGGAGTTTCTAACATTTCCTTCGGCTTGAATCCGGCGGCGCGCCAAGTTCTCAATTCCATGTTTTTGCACGAAGCGATGCAGGCGGGGATGGATTCGGCGATTATCAGCGCTAACAAGATTTTGCCGATCGCCAAAATCGACCCCAAACACCAGGAAATCTGCCGCAAACTGATCTACGACGAACGGGAGTTCGACGGCGATATTTGCATTTACGACCCCTTGGGCGACCTAACAACGGTGTTTGCGGGCAAAACTACCAAGCGCGATCGTACCCAAGACGAAAACCTCCCCGTCGAAGAACGATTGAAGCGCCACATCATCGATGGCGAACGCATCGGCCTCGACATCCAACTCGCCAAAGCATTAGAAACCTATCCGCCCCTGCAAATTATCAATACCTTCTTGTTAGATGGGATGAAAGTAGTCGGAGAATTGTTCGGTTCGGGACAAATGCAGCTACCATTTGTATTGCAATCAGCCGAAACCATGAAAGCGGCAGTTGCTTATTTAGAACCGTACATGGAAAAGTCCGAATCCGGGGACAATGCTAAAGGCACATTTATCATTGCGACTGTCAAAGGCGACGTTCATGACATTGGCAAAAACTTGGTTGATATTATCCTATCAAACAACGGCTATCGAGTGATTAACTTGGGAATTAAACAGCCAGTTGATAATATCATCGAAGCCTACGAAAAGCACAAAGCCGATTGTATTGCCATGAGTGGCTTGCTGGTAAAATCCACCGCATTTATGAAGGAAAATTTGGAGGTATTCAACCAGAGAGGCATTACCGTTCCAGTGATTTTGGGCGGTGCAGCTTTGACTCCCAAATTTGTCCATGAAGATTGCCAAAATACTTATAACGGTAAAGTTGTTTACGGCAAAGATGCGTTTTCTGACTTGAACTTTATGGAGAAACTGATGCCAGCCAAATCTGCTGGAAACTGGGAAGATTTGGCTGGATTTTTAGATGAAGTTGGGAGTGAGAATGGGGCGGTGAAAGCAGCTAAAACTTCGGCAGAAACTGCGGTTGAGGATGCGAAGAAGGCAGACACTCCGGTGATTGTTGATACCAAGCGTTCCGAAGCAGTTGATGCAAATATCGATCGCCCGAATCCTCCTTTCTGGGGTACAAAACTGTTATCGCCCGAAGAAATCCCCTTTGAAGAGCTTTTCTGGCACTTAGATTTGCAAGCCTTAGTTGCTGGACAGTGGCAATTCCGCAAGCCAAAAGACCAATCGCGGGAAGAATACGATGCTTTCTTAGCTGAGACAGTTTATCCAATCTTGGCAGAATGGAAACACAAAATCATCACCGAAAAGTTACTGCACCCGCAAGCAATTTACGGGTATTTCCCCTGTCAAGCTGAAGGAAATTCCTTGTATCTGTATGACCCAGAAATTATGAAGGGCGGGCAAGATGCCCACCCCACAGCAGAAAATAGTGGCACAGGCATCTTGCCTGTGAATGCCAATAGTGGCACAGGCATCTTGCCTGTGACAACATTGACATTTCCCCGGCAAAAATCGGCGCGCCGGCTGTGCATTGCCGACTTCTTCGCGCCGAAAGAATCGGGTAAAATCGATGTATTTCCGATGCAAGTAGCGACGGTGGGAGAAGTTGCTACGGAGTACGCACAAAAGCTATTTGCTAACAATCAATACACCGATTATCTCTACTTCCACGGATTGGCGGTACAGACGGCGGAAGCAGTAGCCGAATGGACTCACGCGCGGATTCGCCGGGAATTGGGTTTTGCTAGCGAGGAACCGGATAATATTCGGGATATGCTGGCGCAGCGATATCGCGGTTCGCGCTACAGTTTCGGCTATCCTGCTTGTCCGAATATGGCGGATCAGTACAAGCAATTGGATTTGCTAAAGTGCGATCGTATAAACCTGTATATGGATGAAAGCGAACAACTTTATCCGGAACAGTCAACCACTGCAATTATCACCTATCACCCAGCCGCTAAATACTTCACAGCTTAATTTATTAGTGCGCGCGGAGTACCATTAGTGTCAACTTAACGTCAAATGTACTATCGATTTACTGTTTGACGACTAGGCCCAGATCTCCCTGGCACCCCCCTTAAAAAGGGGGGAACCGGAAGATATCAAAGTCCCCCTTTTTAAGGGGGATTTAGGGGGATCTAGACTCAGCAAAAAGCGCATTATACAAATAAAACTCGGCGGTTGAAACCGCTAGTACACAAACAAAGTCCGCCTTCGCGGACTGAAGAATACACAAATTCACCCAATAAAAAAGCACCTTGAAAAAGTGCTTTCATGAACCGGAAGTTTGATTGTCCCACCAAACTTTTACAAGTGATTCCGGGGAGTGCGGGCGCCGGCAGATGCTCCGGCCATTGAAGCAACCAAACCCAATAATGAGCCGAACAAAAATGACCAACCAGCTTTAGCGGCATTTTCAGCAATATTCCGAGCATCCTGAGCAGAAACGCTAGGCGCTTGGTTGGGTAGATTTACGCCGCCTTGTTGGGCTTGATTAATCGCTGCTCCGGCATTCGCTGCTACTACGCCAAAAGTCCCAGCTACGCCATTTGCTAACAGCCAAGAGCCAATTGTTAAGGTAGTTGCCCACAAAATTGCTCCGTTCAAAAGCGCGGTGCTGCGGTTCATCGGGCCGCAAGCGCGAGCAGTTACCCAACCGCCAACGCCCAAGCTTATTAATAAACTGATAATTGACCAAATTCCTACTCCAGTACCGACGTTGCCTGCAATACTGCGCGGAGCTCCTGAATTAGCAATGTTGCTCAACCCGATCGCAGCACCCAACGCACTTAACACCAGTTGTGTGCCGATCGCAATTACCAAACCTGAAAAAATTGGGCCCCACCGCACTAAATCGTGATATTCCATGACCGGCTTAACTAGAGTCTGCTCGGTAACAACGTTGTCTACTGGTCTATTTACGTATGCCATAGCTTTTCCTTTCCTTTGAGAGTTGGTTTTATTTTTAACAATCTTTCACCTAAGCATTGATTGTGGCTGAGATTGATAGAAACCATATCTGCCTGGGGAAATAACCAGTATCTATGTCTGAAGAAATAAACTAAAAAGTCATCAGCTTTCAGCCAGCAGCTATTAGCTAATGACTGATGACTGATGGCTGATAACCAATAACTATTTTATCCAGTTAAAAAAGTTCGCTGATGTATAGAGGAAAAGCGGCTTATTAACGCAATCTGACAGCAGTCCCAACAGCAGTAATCAACAGCAAAGCCCCCGAAGAGTCTACATTAATCGTGCCGGTGTCAACTTCCACCCCGATCACGGCATTAGCACCCAGGCGCTGGGCCCGTTTTTCCAGTTCCGCGAGGGCATGTCCCTGCCCTCGCGGAAATCTGCTATGCTTACTGAAAGTAGCTCCCTACTTTAGGAGCCTACTTGGAGAATAGAGTCTACCTAGACTAAATCTAGAAACAATCTAGAAACCATAGAACC
>NZ_JAEQDE010000188.1:0-7374 GCF_020737865.1 Microcoleus sp. PH2017_35_SFW_U_B | reverse complement strand
ATTCTTTATTAAGCTTTGTTAAATACAGAAGGCGGTTGAAACCGCTACCGACTTATCCCCATGTCTAAAGCCAGGGGCTTGCGTCTCGCTCTTTGGTCAGTCAGCGTCCAGGTCAATACTGACGGTAAAAAAGTTTTAGGTATCGATCATGGTATCGATAATTGGTTAACCTGTGTCAGCAATGCGAACACAAGCTTTATTGTTGACGGAAAACATTTGAAGTCTCTAAATCAGTGGTATAACAAGCGAGTAGCTGCATTGATGGGTGGAAAGCCTAATGGCTTTTGGTCGCATCAATTAGCACGATTAACTGAAAAGCGCAATCGTCAAATGCGTGATGCGGTAAATAAAGCGGCCAAAACAGTTATCAATCACTGCCGAGAAAACCAAATTGGTACTGTTGTTTTTGGCTGGAATAAGGGTCAAAAAAATGGCGTAAATATGGGAGTAAAAATTAATCAGAAATTCGTACAAATTCCTACTGGTAGATTGAAAACTAGAATCTCTCAGCTCTGCGAAAAGTATGGAATTCGATTTACAGAAACAGAGGAAAGCTACACATCAAAAGCTTCATTCGTTGACAATGACTTCCTGCCTACAATCGGTGCAAAACCCGATGGGTGGAAAGAGTCGGGTAGACTAATTAAGCGTGGATTGTATCGAACTGGTTTACAAAACTGGTGTATTAACGCCGACTGCAATGGTGCAGCCAACATTATGCGAAAAGTAGCGACAATGCTAGGTTTTGACCTTAGCGGAGTTGGTAGAGGTGTCTTGACAGCGCCATTAAGGATTGCCATTTGGTAGTGTCTTAAGAATCCCCGTGCGTTCACGCCGGGGAGTGTCAAACTAAGCGCTGCTAACAGAAATTCGGTGTTCTCGGCAAGTTCGATCGTAAATATTATTTAATTCCACAGCCAAGCAAATCCCACCCCGCAGCCATAGCGGTACAACTGGAAGCGTGGAACCCACAGCTAAATTTTCCTGCCAAATATCTAGGCATTGGTTGCCGTCTCGCTCGATCGGGCGATAAGCTGTAGCATAGAGATCGGCGTCGAAGGGCGAAGCAATTCCTCCCACTAGACGGGCTAACAATTCATTGTGAAGATTTGCCTTCCTAACCGTCACAACATCAACTATTACCAACCCAATTCCCTCTCGCAAATACGTCTCGCACTTTGACACAAAAGCACAGCGATGACTAGAACGATCTTTGTTGGCAGGACTTACTAATTCAATTGCACCTGCTAAAACCGGGCCACCTTCTGTGTTAAAAATATTGACTTGCACAGATTCTGCCACAGGTAAAAAAGGCACGCTTTGTGCTGGGGGCGACATCCAATTGTTTGGTAAATCTATTGGCAAATTAATTACCGTCTCTGGACAATCAAAGTCCGGTAGAGGTTCCTCAAAAGCTGCTACATCAATTTCAATTTCAAACTGCACGTTGGGTTCTGCAAAATAACCTTCGGGTAATTTGGCATTCAAGTCAGATGCAATATAAGTCGCCCAAGCATTGTGAAAGGCGTGCCAGTGACGGCGCGCTGACAGCGGCGGGCGGAAATGATCTTGTAGCACCATATTTTTTTAAGTTAGGGCTAATTAAAATTATAATGTCTAATCGTTGGCAATAACTCAGCAGCAGGCGGAAAGATGAATTTGGTAAATGACAAGGATATTGTCAAACAGTATTTTAACTCGACGGGCTTCGATCGCTGGCAGCGAATTTACGGCGACGGCAAAGTCAATAAAGTGCAGCTAGACATCCGCACCGGGCACCAGAAAACGGTGGATACAGTGCTTAGCTGGCTGCAAGCTGACGGCAATTTGCGCGGGCTTTCAGTCTGCGATGCCGGCTGTGGTGTTGGATCTCTCAGCATTC
Organism: Microcoleus sp. PH2017_35_SFW_U_B; assembly: GCF_020737865.1. Lineage (NCBI taxonomy): Bacteria > Bacillati > Cyanobacteriota > Cyanophyceae > Oscillatoriales > Microcoleaceae > Microcoleus > Microcoleus sp. PH2017_35_SFW_U_B. The sequence continues at coordinate 5,492 of NZ_JAEQDE010000188.1, read as the reverse complement.
CTCTGGCTGAGGCTGGGGCAATTGTTTGTGCTAGCGATATCTCTGAAAAGATGGTAGCAGAGGCTTATGATCGATCGACAGCCGTTCCCGGCAAGATGTACAACATCTCTTTCGCCGCCCAGGATTTGGAAGCTTTAACCGGCAAATTTCACACGGTTATTTGTTTGGACGTGCTGATCCACTATCCTCAAAGTAAGGCTGCGGAAATGATCGCTCACCTAAGTTCGATCGCCCAATCGCGACTAATTCTCAGTTTTGCCCCCAAAACCTTAGCACTTACCGCGCTCAAAAAATTTGGCGAACTTTTCCCCGGCCCGAGCAAAACTACCCGCGCTTACCAGCACCGCGAAGCTGATATTATCAAAATCCTAGAAAGCAACGGTTTTGTTGTTAAAAGAACAGCCATGAATAGCACTAGCTTTTACTATTCGCGCTTGCTGGAAGCTGTACGCAAATAAACTAGAAATATCTGCAAAAAGCTGATTTATCATAAATAGGGTGTGCAGTACGTAGTTGCGCTTGGGCGCTCTTTCATGAAAGAGCGCTGAAGCGCAACTACGTACCTAGAGGAGCGATCCATATTCTGGGATTCATTGATAGGGAAACCGCAGATAAACGCAGATGATTTAAATATAGTTTGTGAATGAATCCAACTCAAGTATATTTATGTTCACCAATTACCAATTACCAATTGCCCATTAAAAAAATATTATGTCAACGCTAATCCTAACGCGCATTTTCATAGCAGCCGCAGCCGTATTCGGAGGTTTGTCGGTTGCGGGCGGGGCTTTTGCCTCCCATGCTTTGAAAAATCAATTGACCGATCGAGCTTTAGGCATTTTTGAGACCGGCGCCCGCTATCAAATGTACCACGCCCTGGCTTTATTACTCGTCGCTTTATTATTAAGTCGCGCCCCAGAGTCTGAAACCTTTTTTGCAGTGGCTGGATGGGCTTTTATTGTCGGCACAATCGTCTTTTCAGGCAGTTTGTACGCGCTGAGTTTGACTGACATCAAATGGCTGGGTGCAATTACGCCTGTGGGCGGAGTTGCTTTTATTGTCGGTTGGGGATGTTTGGCTGTTGCAGCTTTGACTTTCAAGTAACGAGTTGATCGATTTTGAGGCAATTACCAATTACCGATTCCCCATTACCGATTACCCATTACCAATTACCAATTACCAATTACCCATTACCAATTACCGATTACCAATTACAATTACCAATTACCAATTACCAATTACCAATTACCAATTACCCATTACCAATTACCAATTACCCATTACCAATTACCCATTACCAATTACCCATTACCCATTACCAATTACCCATTACCAATTACCCATTACCAATTACCCATTACCCATTACCCATTACCCATTCCCGATTCCCTAATTGTCAAAGACATCGCTGGAAAACATATCTGTCACAGTCCGCAAGTAAGGTAAAAATACCATAACATCGGCAGCCGGGAGGCGATCGGATATTTCCCAAAACAAAATTAGCAGCATATCCTGCACTAATTCCCAACTTACATGAAGTCTCGGGTACAGCATCACGCAGATTGGAAACAATTCTTGCTGTACCGGGCGAATGCTTTCTTCCAAAACGCACCAGCACAAATAACTTTGAAAAATCTCGACATCCCGAATGCCAGAAATTTTGACCTGCGGATCGGTCAAATAACCGCTGCTGCTGCGGTATCCTGGATGCTGGGAACTAGCCCGAGCGTACACTGCACTAGCAATCTGAGTTGTCTGCTGCAACAAATGCTGAACGGCTAAGAGAGCTTTTGAATTCGGGGTATGATCCGCCGCAGCCTCGTTAATCTCTCCGTGGGGAATGTGCAGATAGTCATCTATAACTTTTAAGTAGGGTGCAAATTCCGATCGCTCTGACTCCGAAAGGCATCCTAACAAGATTTTGCTAGTGTATTGAAACTCCAACGTCACAAATCCCAGCACTAACGGATCTGTGTCTGAGTATTTCCGTCTTACTTGGACAATATCTTTTCCCACCAGCACTGACAAGCGGAAAACAGGTTCCCTATCGCCGTAAGCGTCTATTGCTTTCCGATATAAGCTGCGAGTGTCGGCGACAATTTCTTCTTGATTAATTAAGCTAGGATCGATCGCGTGTCGCTCTATTTGTTCCCCTAAAACAGTCTCTACTTTATTCCAAGCTATCTGGCTGGCAACTTTCAGAGTATCTGTCAATTTGTCAACTATTTTGGCTCGATTGCCATCAAAATTGCTTAAATCTCGGCTCTCGGAGATTTGCTGATGTGTTTGGTTTTCTCGTCCCGCTACTGTACTGTAATATTTTTTTGCCCAGCTAACTGCCAAGGAAGAAATGCTAACTCCTTTAGCCCCTGGGATCTTGTGAATGTCCGATTCCGTAATAGCCTGTGACGCAAAACTGTCGTCCTGTTGCAGTTCGTCGCCCACCGATAAAAACTTTGAAGATAGTTGTGAAATACCAGCCATGAGAAACCTCGTTGTTTTATAAAGCCGTACCCGATCGATTCCCCTAATTTTTAAAGTTACTAAATATAATCTTCTGCATTTATACCCTGACAGTCATCCGCCATTGTGCTTAAAACTATGAGCCATTTGGCTGCACTGCATCCATCCTATATAACTTGCACGTTAATAACGCTATTTATTGTGCGCTCGATCACAGTCACTATGCGATCGTAACCGATTTTTTTTCTTTACCTGTAAAGACGGCAAAAATAAATTCAATTTGTTTTAAAAGCTCAGAATTAAACTCTAGTCTGCCTTGAAAAAACTGCTCTTTGAGATATTTTATCTTTGTTTTGTCGCTTATGTCGATCGCCCTACGTTCTCAAAGAATCTAGGCTACATCACGATCGAGCGGTGACTTTGATTGATTTATTTTTTTATGTGAAGCCCAAAAAATTTGTCTGACATTCGTTAGGAAACCCTAACACATTCAACGAGCGGCATTTATAAATAAATTATTAAATTTGAGATAACAATCAGATTTATTTGATTTTCGTTAATGCCATTGTCAGCGCGGTTTCTTGCGCTCAGTTTTTTTAGATTCCCGATCGCCCAACCACCATTCAAAACCGGAATCTCGATCGACTCACCAGATCGCTCCTGCATTATACGAAATCTGGCTGCTGCGAGTCGTCTGCCGGAGGTGGTAGCCCGTCCCTACAAGGATAGGATTAGGTTTAAGGGCCCCACGGGCGATCGATCGTTACAAACAGGATAGCCAGTGCATCTTTAAGGCTATGCCTTCGGGTAGGATTAGTAGGACGAGAGGAAGTGGATAAAGTCAGGAACTCAGGTCTAAAGACACGCTCGCTTGGTCGCGAGCAAGTCTCGAAGCCAGCTATTCTGACCAGCCTAAGTCTTAACTGACTACGTTATTTAGGTCACGACACCCTGTGGATGCGAAGCTAGTCCCCTGCTCTGTCGTTTGCAATTAAACAGTTCTAAAGTCACTGGAACAGTGTTGCAAGCCCAACAAGCCCTGATAACATTGGCGAAGCTAACATTACCCCGTAAGGGAGACCCAACAAAGGCAACCATTATGCGTACAGGATTGTGAAGCTTGAAATGGTAATTGTCCCATTGAAAGTACATTACAAAAGTACACCTAGTCAAACAATCCCAAGGCGGTAATGGAAAAATTCAAGGCGGTTTCAACCGCCTGGTCGTTTTCCTCTCAGGTCTAAAGACTCTGAGTTTCCCACTTACCGAGCTTTTTTATGAGCGCCAGCAATTCAACAGAAGAAATCAAGTTCGGAACCGATGGGTGGCGGGGACTGATTGCCCATGACTTTACTTTTGCCAACGTGCGAAAAGTCACCCGGGCGATCGCCAGCTACCTCGAAACCGCTTACACCAAAGACCGTCCAGTGCTAGTATCCTACGATACCCGCTTTTTGGCAGACGAGTTCGCCCGCACATCGGCGGAAGTCTTGGCAGATTTGGGATGGACGGTGATGGTAGTCGATCGAGATTGTCCGACACCAGTTATCGCCTACAGCGCCAAGCATCTCAACTCCGCAGGAGCCCTGATGTTCACGGCTTCGCACAATCCCGCACCTTACTGCGGCATCAAATACATCCCCGACTACGCAGGGCCGGCAACCCCGGAAATTACGGATACCATTGTGGCAAATATTACTGGTGCTTCTGATGCCCCAGCCATAGGCAGCCACAACGATAAAATCTCCACTTTTGACCCGAAACCTGAATATCTGAAGTTTCTTTATACTTTGATTGATGTGGAGCGGATTCGCTCTGCTAAGTTGAAGGTGAAGTACGACGCTCTTTATTCGACTTCTCGCGGCTATCTCGACGGTGTTTTGGAACACTGCGGCTGCGATGTGGAAAGTTTTCACACCTACCGCGACGTGCTGTTTGGGGGCGGAATGCCTGAACCCAAGGGCGAACAGTTAGTCGAGTTGGTGGAAGCTGTTAAGAAGGATTCAGCCGATTTAGGTTTGGCTACGGATGGCGATAGCGATCGCTTTGGTATTGTTGATGAGTTGGGTAATGTCTTGACTCCGAATACCGTGTTGTTGCTGTTGGCGCGTCACTTGGTTAAGAATAAAGGCTTGACTGGGGCGATCGTCCGTACCGTCGCAACTACCCACTTGCTAGATAACATGGCCGCCAAATACGGTTTAACAATCTACGAAACCGCAGTCGGCTTTAAATACATCGGCGAAAAAATGCGGGAAACAGCCGTGCTCATCGGTGGCGAAGAGTCTGGCGGTTTGAGCGTTTTGGGTCACATCCCCGAAAAAGACGGGATTTTGGCTGATATGCTAGTTGCTGAGGCGATCGCCTACGAAGGCAAACCGCTATCTCAGCTAGTAGAAGAAGCCATCAAAGAAGCCGACGGCCCCCTGTACAACAAACGCTTGGACTTACACCTAGAAGAAGCGCACAAAGCAGCCGTTTTGGACTCTTTTACCAAGAATCCACCCACGGAAATAGCGGGTATTGGCGTTAAGGAAATCGGCCGCAAAGACGGGATTAAACTGTATCTTGAAGACGGCGGTTGGGTATTGCTGCGGCCTTCGGGAACGGAACCTTTGATGCGCGTTTACATGGAAACCAACTCTGTGGAAAAAGAAACCAAAGTTGCCGAGTACATGGAAAAGGTAATTGCCAAGTTAGAACCTGCTTAAGTTTCTATTTATCCTAATGCGGGGTTTTTCTCCTAAGCTTTGAGATTGTAGGGTGCGCGCCGCGCACCTTACGTATTTTTGATAGATCTTGCCAAGCTTATGAACATTATATATCTGGTATTACTTCGTTTCCAATTACTTAAATTATCTGCGTCGCATCTGTGTTTATCCGTCTGACATCTGCGGTTTCTGTACCAATCAAAGACTTATGCAATCGGTATATAGCGGTTCTCGGAAAGATGAGGTATCATGTTACTGACACTAACTGATGAGGGTCAAACAGAGAAGACACGATCGAATGAGCTATAATTACATGGT
>NZ_JAEQDE010000068.1:0-31007 GCF_020737865.1 Microcoleus sp. PH2017_35_SFW_U_B | reverse complement strand
GGAATTGGGAATTGGGAATTGGGAATTGGGAATTGGGAATTGGGAATTGGGAATTGGGAATTGGGAATTGGGAATTGGGAATTGGGAATTGGTAATTGGTAATTGGGAATTGGGAATTGGGAATTGGGAATTGGTAATGGGAATTGGTAATGGGAATTGGGAGTTTTTTTTATTTACGATCGATATCAGATATTTTATCAATCATTTTTTCTTGCTTACCACCTATTGAGTTTAGATAAGCATTTAGCTTTGGCGACAAGTCATCAATTATTGGTTGGAATTTATTTACCTGTTCTATTCCCAACAATTTTCTAGCATATGCCAGTCTCAACAAACTGATTGTTTCATACAAAGAGCCTCTGGCAATCTTCACAAAACGCCGATTGTCTTGATAATTATACCTGCCCCGTCCTTCTGCAATATTAGCACAAACACTATCGGCTGCACGTACAAGTTGTTTCCCCATAGTATCTTTCGTAAAAAAGTCCCACTCTTTGACAATAAACCAAACCTGATTTGCTAGTTTTTCAGCCAACTTGTAAACATCCAAATCTTCAAAATCCGGTCTACTCATATCCCAACCCTCTATTACCTATTACCCATTACCTATTACCTATTACCTATTACCTATTCCCCATTCCCCATGATTATGTGTTCGATGACTCTTGTTGTTGGAATAGGCAGTAGTAACGCCCTTTCAGAGCCATTAATTCTTTATGAGTTCCGCGCTCGACTACAGAACCTTGATCCATCATAATTATTATGTCGGCGTTTTGGATTGTAGTCAGGCGGTGAGTAATGAAAAACACCGTGCGGCCGGCGAAAGATTCTGCTAAGTTGTTGCAAACTTGGCGTTCGGAATGGTAGTCCAAGGCGCTTGTAGCTTCGTCCAAAATCAGCAGTTTCGGGTTTTGCAAAATCGTCCGGGCGATCGCCAAACGCTGCCGTTGACCCCCAGAAAGCGACGCACCACGTTCTCCCACCACCGTATTGTAACCAGCGGGCAAGCCCATGATAAAATCGTGAGCTACAGCTAATTTCGCAGCTCGTACAATCTCATCCGTACTCGCATCGGGATTGCTCAGAGCAATATTTTCTTGGACAGTACAGTTAAACAGCAAAGTATCTTGCAGTACCACGCCAAGCTGACTGCGGAGCGAATATAATTCCACCTTGGCAATGTCATAGCCGTCAATAAAAATCCGGCCCGAAAGCGGGGCATAAAGACGCTGCAACAGCTTCATCGCCGTACTCTTACCGGAACCGCTTCCCCCCACAATTCCCACAAAACTGCCCTGGGGAAATTCCAAGTTCACATTCGCCAATTGCAGCGCGCCGCTCTCTAGGAATCGGAAGGAAACCTCTTCATAGGTAACCTGCCCTTGAATTGCCGGCAGCGGGATATTGCTCCGGTCTTCCTCGCTGGTTTCCGTGGGTTTGTCGATGATATCCTTGAGCATATCGATCGACATCGAGACCTCTTGGAAACTCTGCCACACGCTCACAAACCTGAGGAGCGAACCAGTCACGTTACCGGAAATAATTCGGAAAGCAATCAACTGACCCAAAGTAATGTCATTGCTCAGTACCAAATAAGCTCCCACCCACAACTGAGCCAAGTTACCCACTTGGTTTAAAAAACCACTAATCGTACCTGCCGTAGTCCCGGTCAGAATTGTTTTAAAACTGGCTGTAATATATTTTGCGTAACGGCTAGACCACTCCCAGCGGGATTTCAATTCAATATTTTGAGCCTTAACAGTTTGAATTCCGCTGACTACTTCCACTAGATAGGATTGAGAGTCAGCAAAACGCATATTTCTTTGTTTGATCAGGCGCAGCACCAGCGGATTGATCAGAACAATCATCAGCGCTAGTACCGGGACAACTGCCAAAGATACGAAGGTTAGTTTCACACTGTAGGAGAGCATCACGGCGACGTAAACCACCGAAAATACTGCATCGAGAACCACTGTCAGAGCGGTACCTGTCATGAATTCCCGAATCTGGCCCATCATGCTGAATTTGTAGACCAGATCTCCGACGCGCCGGTTGTCAAAATAACTCTGGGGCAGCCGGAGCAAGTGGTCGATTACCTCCGCACTCAATTTGACATCAATGCGGTTGGAAGTATCTACAAATAAGAAGGTACGCAAACCGTTGAGGAGTCCTTCAAATAGGGCAACACCTAACAGAAACGCACCCAAAATATCCAAGGTGTCGATGCTGCGCTGACCTAATACTTTATCAATAATTACTTGGCTGATTAAAGGGTTGGCAAGACCAAATAGTTGCACAAAAAACGAGGCGAGCAATACCTCAATAAATACTGTTTTGTGTTCCATCAGCGCCGGCACAAACCACCAGAAGCTGAACTGCTCTTTTTGTTCGACTTGCGGCTCTTGCAGCAGCAGGACTTCTCCCTGTTCTCCCCAGTCTTCTCTAAACTGAGGTACCCGCATCCGCATCAGCCCCTTTTCTGGGCTGGCTAGTACCAATTCTTGCTCGGTGATGCTGTAAACAATGGCAAAGCTATCTAGGAATTTAATCATGACCGGAGCTTTGATCCGGTTGATCGCATCTGCTGGCACTTGCGCCAATTGAGGGGTCAGGCCGATGCTTTGGGCGATCGCCCCACAAGCTTGCAGATTGATAACACCAGCGGTTTTTAACTGATTTTCTAGAACTTTGCGGATGATATCCCGACGAAATTTGATACCAAAATACTTGCTCAACATTTGGAAGCAAGCTAGCGGGGCATCTATTTGCCCTTTGGCGCGGAAAACTGGATATTTCCCCGCATCCTTTGGTGCGTCGATTTTGGGTTCTGGGGGACGAGGTGGGGCGATGGGTACATCATCAAAAATGATGCCTCGCTTTTTCCCTAAGCCTCCTGTTCCTGTGTCTGTCTCGCCAGTTAAGGGATCTTCTAGCTCTGATGGTGATGCTGAGGGTTGCCGGAAGCCTACCAAGCGGGCACCGGCGCTGCCTTCTACTTTTAAGGATTTGGCTGCATTTTCAGCAGAGAAACGGCTGCCGGTGGGAAACTCGCCCAAGACGCCGCTGCTGACTAGCCAAATTCGATCGGCATCTAGTTCGTTAGCGAGGTCTTGAGTTTTTTTGTTACCCTTTGGGACGTTGACAACTGTTGCGTCTTCCCAAGCTTGCCGAGTTAGTTCCTTGAGATCCGAAGTGCCGTCGGCTTGGCGCTGCAATTCCAGGCTCAACAGTTCAAACACTTCGCTCAAGGAAGAGTGAGCGTGAAAAGCTTCTCCAAATGTCGGCTGTTTTTCCAGTACACTCAGGAAATCTTCAGCAGGTAGGACGATCGCGATTACATCTGTAGAGGCGATCGCAGTTTCGCAGGGAACTCCTCTGAGCAAGCCAGCCCAGCCGAGAATTTCCTTTGACTGCACCAACCGCAAACTGACGTGGCGCTGCGATCGTTGGTCAAAGCCCAGCAGCCGGGCCTGACCTTGATAGATAATTGCCACCTGAGTCGGCATTTTTTCGCGTTCAAACAGGGGTTGCCCCGTCCGGTAGCCAAGGAGCTGGCATTTAGCCACCAAGGCCGTTAGATCCGTCTCTGACAGTCGGTCAAAGGGAGGTGTTTGAGCTAAGAAATCCTGAATTTGGGTGAGGGAAACAGCGGAAGAAGTCATCCAATTTTCGATTTTTGATTTTTGATTTTTGATTGAAGAATTGAGCCTACAGCCTTTACCGTTCAATTACAGACGCGGATGAGAGGGGCTGTAGCGGGCATAAGTCATCCAATTTTCGATTTTTGATTGAAGAATTGAATCCACACATCAATCCAGAGTGTTTTTGTGACGATGCCAAGGTTTTTAAAGTCTCCAAGGATAAATCCGGGGGCCGATCGCCAAATTAGTTTCGGTCATCGGAAAATGTGCGTGGAAACCCCGTCCTTGTACAACTGCTCTATATTTGATACAATTTTAGTGGTCAACGACCCACCCGCGACGATGGAGACATAAACCCTAACACCAAAGTTTGCGAACAATCGCAACGGGGCAGAAAAATCGGTAGACCGGGAAAAGAGGACGGGGCAATGGTAAACATCCCTAGAATCAAAACAGTCAATCAGAATTCCTTTTGGGTTTTCGACACATAAAAACCGCTGGACTAGCGGGGTTAGTCTGGGGAGCGAACATAAGACCATAAAACTCCTTGTGGGTAGAGGCAGTTGCATTGAAGCAGAAACTCAAATCGTGAGGTTTGGGAATCCCCACGCCTTCAGGCGGGGGGAGGATGTCAAGATATTGAAGAGACGGAAGAGAGCGGCTGTAGCGGGCCTATTTGCGATATTTGTTCGGCGAGCCAGCTTTCAAAGAGTTCGTTAATCAGGTGCAGCCGCATCGATTCGTCGAGCTGGGCCGGCATGAACTTTTCTAGTCGAATAATTACCATCCATTCTGCCAGAGGACGCGGCGTCCAGAGTTGATTTGGCTGGCTGACTGATAAAAGTTTACTGATTGCCGGGTGAGGCTGACTGAGGGGTACTGGACCCAACAGGCCGCCAGACTTGGATTCGGGGCCTTCGGAGAAGTCGCGAGCTACTTCAGCAAAGGTTTGTTCCCCTTCGAGGATGCGGAAGTAAAGTTCGTTTGCCAGTGCTGGATTTTTGGTGCGTACCAGGGAATAGACTACGTGGTCTAGACTGGCTTTGCGGGTTAAAAAATAATTATCTACTTTAGGTCTCCAAGTCTCTTGCTTAAATTTTTCGATCAGCAAGGGCCTGACGGCCATCTCTTGAAGTTCTTCTTCTGTCATATTTTGACTCCGCAGCCAAGCTTCTCTGGCGTCGGGGGCTGTCAGTTGGTGCTGTACCAGAAAGTTCTCGACGGCGGATTTGCGTTCTTCGTCGCTGCAACTAAAGGATGCGATCGCTTGGTCGATGATTACACCCCGCAAGAATTGGGGCATCAACTGGTAACGCTTCAGGAGCGATGGCATATCCTGAGCTTGCAGTAATTTATCGCCTATTTGAAAAAGTCCTGTCATTTTTTAATCTCCAACTGACTTGCGCTTCCCCTTTTAATTTAGCTGTGGCAGGAAAAGAGCGACAACCACTAACCCCTCAATCTCCCGATGATAGCAGAGCGTTAAGAAACCTAGCGCTATAGCTGTCTATTTCTTGACGCTTTGCATCCAGACGGGGTTCCTTTCAAATAGTTTGCCTATTTGATGGGAGTAAGCGCGACTGTCGAGAATTTTGGGATTTGCCGCCATTGTTTGCTGGATTCGATCCCGATAGCGCCGGCGCAGTTCTGGGTTTGTTCCCAGTGCTGTACTCAGTTCTATATAAGAGTTCTCGCTATGTGCTACCAGTTCCGGAAGTTGTAGTTCTTCGAGGACTGCTGCAAATTGTCCCGATCGAGTTTTTTGCCCTTTTCTTGCCACTACAGGCAACCCGGCCAACAGCGGTTCAGCAAAGGGGCCGGCATCGCTGTATGGATAGGAGTCTAAATATATATCAGCCAATTCCAGACATTTTATGCAATCTGCACGATTTGATAGCGCTCGTATCACAACTACCCGCTTTTTGTCAATTCCAAATTCCCCGAAAGTCGATCGAATTTGGTGGTAAAAAGGCACCGTCGGATAGTTTTCGGTGCGCGATCGAAAGGGATACAAAACTAAAATAGAATTCGGTACACCCGCAATAATTTTTGCCCAAGTTTCTCGCAATTCTGGGATAATTGTCCGAGCCCGAGCACAGGACATGAACACTACAGATTCATCGGTGGCTCCCCAACTGCTGCGAGTCGGTTCAACGGTGGCAGGGGCTAACTCTACAGGATAGCTGAAACAAACTCCCGACCCTTCTAAAGTAATTAATTTTTCGCGATACTCTGGTGCATCTGCCGGCAAAGTCAAATCTCCGACAATCAAACAATCGATATTGCGGGCTGCGGTAGTGGCGGGAGTGGATGCAGCGGTAGCAATTTGCACCCGCGCCAGTCGGTGCAAGCACAGCAGCGCGCTGGGCCCGGAAGTGTCGGCGATATTGGTGCTAATTAGCAGAATATCTAAATCGTGCGATCGAATTTCCTGCACTTGCTGCGGCAAATCTTCCGAAAGTTGGACTAGCTTGTCGGCGCAACTTTCGCAATATTTCCCCAGTTGCTCATCTTGTACCTGGAAATGATACACGATAACTTCAAATTTGTCTCTGTCTAAATATTCAAAACCTGAAAGAGCAGCAAAAGTCTCAAATTCAGCACTAATTTTGTAGAGCAAAAAGCCGACTCTAACTTTAGTTCGTCGAGGTGATCTATCAGCAAAATTCCAGTCTATTTTAGAGCCAATATTTTTGAAGTGAAATTCCAGAATATCAGCTCGCTGGCTCAAGACATTGACCAGATTTTTGTCACTTAAATACAAAGCTTTGAAGCTAACACTTTGTGCCACAAAAGCCGCCAAATAACGCCAAACTTCCGAATCTGGAAAACTGGCGATATTAGCAGACACGTACTCGATTAGCTGCTGGAAATATTGAGAATATCTTTCAACCTCTCCCGTTTGTTGAAAGCAAGCCGGAGACTGAAATAGGAAATTCAAAAAATCGTCAAAAAACCACTGGGGAATTGCTGCATTTTTATACTCTAGCGGCAACTGATAAGCATCGCAGTACAGCATCGCTGCCAGAGAATATTGAATCTTATCAGCAACTTCCCCTGCTTCAGCAAGTTTAGAAGATAACTGCTGGACAAAACTTTGTTCCGACTCCGTTAAACTTTCATATTTGAGGCTGCTATCTAGGAGCAATTTATGAGCTTTCCCTGCTGCTTGCGAGTAAGCAGTTTCTAATGTTTCGGCGGTCAAATTCAGCCAATACTCAGCTAGCTGTTGGCGGTATTGGCGCATTTTTGCCAGAATAGACTGGTTTGATGGCAATTTTTTGTATTTTTCAACCAGTGCTGACAAGTCAGATATATTAGGCTGGGTTCTAGATACCAACTTTTGCCGGATTGTCTGTTTAATTTGTTGATTTAGGAAACTGTAATCAGGACTATTTAGGAGTTTCTTGTAAAATCTGACGACATCTTTATGATTTTCCCCAGCAGCGAAGTTTTTCCAGGTTTGTTGTTCGGGATGAATCCGCAGTGACGAAAGTTTTTCGTCTACAAACCCGACGTGATAGTTTCCCATGATCCGCCACCACATATCTAAGTCTACATACTGAGATAATCCTGAATCAAACAATCCTATTTCGCCAAAAACTCGGGCGGCAATTAATACGGTACTCGGTTCGCCAATTTTGTTGATGGGGTTGTTCAAGCAGTTAGCATCTGCTAGCAAGTCTTTTCCGGGCTGAATAGATTTTAAATTCGACCAACTTTTGTGCAAATCTTTGATTGATTGGGAAGCTTTCCGCAAAATTGGGTGAGATTCATCTTCAGCGATGGTGATGCCGCGCGGGGAGAAAACCATGCCTATGTCTGGGTTTTGTTGGGCGGTGGCGACCATTTTGGCGATACATTCTGGTGCCAGCAAGTCGTCTTGAAACAGAAATTTGATGTATTCACCTTTGGCTTGCTGGATGCAGAAGTTCCAGTTTTGCGATAAGCCGTAGTTGCGGTGCAGGATGATGCGGAAGTCGGCGGATGTTTGCGATTGGAAGGATTGGGCGATCGCAATTGTGCGGTCTGTGGAGCCGTCGTCGGATACAATTAGTTCTATGTTGCGGTAAGTTTGGGCGATCGCGCTTTTGATTGTTTCCTCAATAAATGCCTCTCCGTTGTACGTCGGAATGCAAATACTCACCAAAGGCTGCCAGCTTCGCAGTTCGTTTTTTGATTGAGTTTGTTGGTTTGACTCTGGGAATTCAGCTTGGGGATGAGATTGCTTCGTTCCTCGCAATGACAAGGAATTTTGATTGAATTGGGCCCAAATTTTTGCAGGCTCTGCTTTGACCATTCGTGACAGAGGCAAATTTTGAAAATTATCGGTAATCTCGGCAATATATTCGAGACGTTTTCTAATTTTACTCCCTGTAACTTGCGGGTTGAGTAAAGTCTGAATTTCCGCAGCAGCTACCACTCCAATTTTTTGAGATTCTTGGTAATTATTAAAAACATAGCCCATTAAATCAGCAGCGTGTCCGACATCCGGTTCGGCCCAAACATTGCCTTTTTTATAAGGCCCGCAATCTTCCTCGATTGGGACTAACTTATACTTCACTAAAAAGCTATTACCGACATTCATAAATTCTGTATTTGATGAATAACCGGTGGCAATTACAGGCTTGCCGTAAAACATCGCTTCAGCCATTGTCAAGCCGAATCCTTCGCAGCGGTGCAGCGACACGTAACAATCGCAACTGTAAAGCAAACCGTTGATTTCATCTTTGGATAAATACCCGTCTTGATGTCTGATATTTGCAGAATCATCTATGGCAAGATTCAACAATTCTAAATCTTTGAGATTTTTGTCGGAGTTGGAAGATTTGATCAGCAATAATACGCGGTCATCTTCACCAAAAGCTGTTTTAAATGCTTGGATGACTGCCAAAGGATTTTTGCGTTCGATGCGGCTGCAAAAGTCGAAGACAAACAGAAAAATAAATTTATCTTTAGGTAAATGTAGTTCTTCCCTGCTGAGGGAAGGTGCAGGTAAAAAAATACTGGGCATGATTTTGATGACTGGAATTGGCGAAACTTGAGAAATTGCTTCTGCACAAGAATTGCTGTAAGTCCAGATTTCGTGAAAGTGATTAAATGCTGGCTGCCATTGGGGAGGAAATCCGGGAAGTTCCCAGGCCCAAAAGCCGATATTGTATTTATTCTCAAAATAGCTGGAACCTCTATCTTTGATGAAAGTTTTAACTTCATCAGCGTTGACTTGAATTAGATTTACCGGATGGGGATTGTCTGGGCTAAAGTTTTGATATGTGGTGTCTTTTTTACGGTGGGGACTGCGGGTAAAATTGTTGATAGCCAAGGGAATTCCGGCGGCTTCTGCGGCTCTGATGTTGGCTCTTACTCCTTCTCCTATGCCAAATTCGCCGTTGATGTATCCGGCGATGTTTATTCCTAAATTAGGATTCATAATTTATAATGTATTTAGTACAGTGCTGTGTTTATTTTTGGGGAATCAGCCGAATCGATCGATCGCCTCAATTGAGCTTGCATGAGAGTATGGTTTAGCGCAAATTATAATTTTGCCGAATATTTGCTAACGTATATCAATCTTTGCACGATTGGCGAACAAGATTTAAATGAACCGCAGAGTATGCAGAGTACGCAGAGGGCCAGAAGAGAGGGAAGAGAAAGAGTTGGCATCGCGAAAATTTGGTGCTTGACAAATGTGCCGATCGCCATTGTATACTGGCATCGCCATGCTAACCTTCGTCTGCTGGTCTGTTGACATGGATTGCTCTGCTTTATTTTACGGCAAACTAATCAGGAATTTTAGGGAAAGTGATCGATCGCGCCAACCACGACCTCTTCAAGCTGCTACCGCCGGATGCTAAAGTCATTGTTGAAATTGGCTGCGGTACTGGTTCTAGGGGCGAACACTACAAGCTGATCAATCCCCACTGTCAGTATATTGGCATTGAATGCGATCGCGAAAAAGCGAAAATTGCAGTCGATCGGCTAAACTGGGTGGCGGTAGCCGATATTGAAGAAATTGCGATCGCCAGTCTCGACATCGAACCCGGAACTGTCGATTGCTTGATTTTTGGCGACTTGCTACCCTATCTCAAAAACCCCTGGGAGATACTACAGCAGTACAGTGCTTTACTCAAGCCGGAGGGGCAAGTTTTCGCCACAATTCCCAACGTTCAATACTGGCGGCGCATTGTCAATCTGTTGCGGGGACATTGGGAAAATCCCGACAGCAAGATGCAGCACTGGTTTACCCTTGAAAGTATTAAATCATTATTTGCTCAAGCCGGATTGCAGGTTTACGAATTGCAAGGGAAGGGACACAAAACCGAAAATTTTGCCCAATTCCAGCAATTGCTGCATCCAATGGTGAAGGCGTTAGAGCTAAAATCCAGCGATTTTGCTACGGAAACTGGTGCTGAATATTATATTGTGCGATCGACCAAATCGACCGTGCAGCCGCGCAGACTGCTGATCCAAACCATTATTATGGCTCCTACAGGGTGCGATCGCGTGCGAGTTCTGGAACCGGACAAATTTAGCGCCACAATTCCCGGTGTCCGCACCGTATCGGGAGTGAAAACAGCAGCATTAATTACCGAGTTTCCGGGAGAAGAAAAAGTCTTCGTCTGGCAACGGACAATCATGCAATATCCGGCTTACATTCCCAAACTCAAAGAACTACTAAAACAAGACTATTTAATAGTAGCCGAAATTGACGACAATCCCGTCCGCCGCCGCGAATACGCAGACAATAATTACCTCAGCTATCGGGGCTGTCACTGCGTTCAAACTACCACAGAACCGCTAGCCAAAATTTTGCGTCACTACAATCATAATGTTGCCGTATTTCCCAATCAACTAGCCTATCTACCTCCGCCGCGAATCTATCCAGCAGAACATACCGTCACGATATTTTTTGGCGCGCTCAACCGCGAGAATGATTGGCAGCCAATTATGGCAGCACTGAATCGAGTTTTAGCTGCACACAAACACCTGATTCGAGTTAAAGTTATCCACGATCGCAGATTTTTTGAATCTTTGGAAATACAGCAAAAGGAATTTGAATCTTTTTGCAGTTACGAACGGTATCAAGAAATCATGTACAGTTGCGATATAGCTTTGCTGCCGCTCGTTGTCAACCCGGTTAACGAAATGAAATCTGACTTAAAATTCATTGAATGTGCGGCGCGAGGAGTAGCGGTTTTGGCGAGTCCCACAGTGTACGAACATTCGATAGTAGAAGGTGAAACCGGATTGATTTACAAACATGAAAAAGAGTTTGAAACTAAGCTAAATTCGCTGATTTCCGACACTTCTATGCGCCAGGAAATAGCCGCGAATGCTTACGAATGGGTGCGCGACAACCGCTTGCTGTGCGGGCACTACCGCGAGCGCCGAGACTGGTACTTGCAAATGCGAGATGAGTTGCCACGTTTAAACGCTGAGTTGCGATCGCGATTGCCTGAGTTGTTTACCGACTGAATGCGGTAAGATTTATAGGGGTTTTTGTGCAATACGCTTGCGATCGGACAAGACGGCGGATAAGACGGCGGTTGAAACCGCTGCTATACAAACGATGTCCGCCTCCGCGGACTCAAGAGAATAACGTAATTTTAACCGTCCAGTCTTCAACCTGCGGAGGCAGGTTTTGTCTGTATAAACGCGGTTTCAACCGCCCAGTCTTCCGTTTTATTGTTTAATTTTTAATTGTTGATAAACACAAATGCGAATCCTATTCACTATTGCTCACTTCTACAATCCCAGCGGCGACGGGAAACACGCTTCCCAACGAAACGATCCGCAACCGCGCATCAATGCTTTAACAGCTTGCGTGACTTCGCTGCAAGCTTTGTATGGCAAATCTCAGTGCATGATTGACATTGGCGAATGTGCCACTATCCCAGCAAATCAATCTCAAAAGCACGAAATCGATATTGTTGTTTGCACTACTCAAGGTTATCACCTTTTGCCTCAACTACCTGTGCAGCCGAGGTCTTTTATGCACCACGCTACCAAATGCGAACCGCTGCTGTTGGGGTTTGAGTGTCAGGCTGTTTTGCGTTCTTGCCTTAACAAATACGATTATTTCTGTTATTTGGAAGATGATTTAGTTCTCCACGATCCGTGGTTTTTTAGTAAATTAAATTGGTTTACTCATCATGGTGGACATGGAAATTTGTTGCAACCCAATCGCTATGAAGTATCGCCTCAAGGTGCTGTTTTTAAAGCATATATTGATGGTGATTTAGTGCCAGGAGCTACTGCTAAATTTCAAAATGTGGAGGAGCAGCCGCAGTTGGCAGGGAAAATTATGGAACAGCCAATCTCTTTTGAGCGGACTTTGAATCCTCATTCCGGTTGCTATTTTTTGAATGCGGAACAGATGGCTCACTGGGCTAAGCAGTCTCATTTTTTGGACAGAGATACTAGCTTTGTTGGCCCGCTGGAGAGTGCGGCAACTTTGGGAATTATGCGGACTTTTAGAGTTTATAAGTCAACTCCTGCTTATGCTAATTTTTTGGAAATTCAACATTTTGGAGTGAGTTTTCTGAAGTTAATTGGTAATAAGGTGCGGATTTCGGAGGAAGGGTGAGCATCCTATTTGGGGCGGGCAAGATGCCCACCCCACAAGATCAGACGGCGGTTTCAATCGCTCGGTTTTATTCAACCCGCGGAGGCGGGTTTTGTCTGTATAGACGCGGTTTCAACCGCCCGGTTTTCTAGTAATTCAAATTATCGCCGATTTTAACTGTACCGCTGTTGATGATTTTGGCTAAAACTCCTGTTTGTGCGTGACCAAATTCTTGTTGTAGTAAACTGAGTAGGGCTATATCTCGATCGCCCGTTTGTGGATTTACTTCTACGTTGACACAGCGACCAATTCGTGCTGTAACTTCGATCCGTGCTGCACCTAATTGAAACTGTTTTCCGATTAACTCAAATTCCGACCAAGCTGAAATGCCCTCTAGCACAACATTTGGGCGAAATCTGCCCACATCTATATTTTGCTGGGCGACTTCGGTTAATCGATCGAGTGTAGCTTGACTGAGGAGAGAAATATGTACCGGTTCTCGATCGGGATAACGAGTTTCCCCACTACTGTTACCGATTAACCGCAAAGGTGCAAACTGCGGGTGTCTCGCTTCTTTTGTTGGTTGAGTCGCCGCCAGATAGTCGGTAAAAAAAGTGCTGATGCGATCGCGCCCCGCTGTTGTGTTCGTTTCTGCTGACAACACTGCAACTCCTTGACGCTTGACTGTTAAAACAGCCGTTTCCGGTTGATAATGGCATTCCAAAGCTGCTAGCAGAGGCCAATCGTTTTGAACCGCCAAATATTTTTTGCTAATCCAAGACGCGCTATAGGCGGGCATCTTTGCACCTTCAAGATAATCTGTAAACAGCAGCGCAAAAGCGCGATCGCCCTTAATACCATGTCCTTTCGTTAAAGCAAACTCCGACATTGCTTGCGGTGTTAGCCCTTTAATTGGATAAGTAAATAACTGCTTGATTGTTGCTACTGTCATAAAAATCTCGGAAATTGCTACAATTTTAACTCTAACTCTTCTTCCACCTTTATTAAGGGGGTTTTATAGTAGCCATCATAGAAATTTAGGTACGTAGTTGGGCTTCAGCCCTCTTTATATGTATGTCTAAAGAGGGCTCGCATCCCAACTACGTACCTATCTGTTAGGGGGTATCGAAGATGTAGCAGACATTAATTTAACTCAACCTAAAAACCAATTAAGCTAACAATTCATAGCGGCGAATATCTGGAAGCGCAACTGCTAAACCGTCTAATTTCTTCACTGCGGCTTGAATGTGAGTTGAGGCGAGATGCTGTTCGAGCAAAGCTGCACTTTCCCACTCTTCAAGGAAGGTAAAATCTGTAGGATCGGCTTGATTTTGGAGAAGTTCGTATTTGATGCAGCCTTCTTCTTGGCGAGTTGGCTCCATAATGCTCAGAAGTAGAGATTTAAGTTCTGCTACTTTGTCGGGAAAGGCTACGAGGCGCGCGATTACTCGCAAGGTTGGTGTGGACATAGAAGAAAAAATGAACAGATATGGCGATCGAATTTACCGATATTTATCGGGCAAACTCTATTAAACAGGATTTTACTTAAACTAACCTAAAAGAGGTCGATCGGTCAACAGCGAGCATAATCTTTCCAGGACGCGATCGAGTTTCAAAAACCCCCTTTATTCCGAAATTCTTCGTTACCAACCGCAGAACTTCGTATAAACCCGGTTTCTTTGTATATTTGAACCCACAAGTAAGTCCACCTAATTAAATCTACAATACGGATCGCTAAAAAGCTTGCTGTTTATGTCTTTCTCCCTCTTCCAACTGTCAACTATCAACTGTCAACTGTCAACTGTCAACTGTCAACTGTCAACTGTCAACAACTGTCAACTGTCAACTGTCAACAACTGTCAACTGTCAACTGTCAACTGTCAACAACTGTCAACTGTCAACAACTGTCAACTGTCAACAACTGTCAACTGTCAACTGTCAACTGTTCCGATCAATCTTTGGGATAAAATCGCTTGTTGTCTGTAGAATATTCCCAGGCGATCGCCTCCGGGTCTTTTTCGCTACTCCACTGAGCAAACTCTGGCTTAACTTTCCATTTGCCGATCGTACTTGCATGAACCTTGAACCTGCGGGAAAGTTCTGTTTGGGTAAAAGAGATTTTGGGCTTTTGAGGAGTCTTGGTTTGAGCAATCGGAAATAAATTTGGTTTTTTCTCTTGTGCTTTTTCCCGATTTGTGGGAGGCTCTTGAACAGCTATTGCGACATTAGGTGTTTCGCTTTGAGTGACAGTGGGGGCTATTTGAAAATAATACAAAATTCCGCCTTCTTCGGTTACTTGAAAATCGGCGGCAAACTCAAGAGCCCGTTCGTCGAGATATTCTTGAACCTTTTCTCCCGGGAGTTTCGCATTCATCGCCAAATCCAAGGCCGTAACTCGCCCTTGATTTTCCTTGATCAACCTGTAGAAAACCGAGTCTAAATGAGCGAGTCTGTGTTTTTGCTGCTGCTGGTAAAGCTTGTAAGCCCAAGCAACGCCCGCTGTGGTGGCGATCGCCCAAAACATCGTTCCCGACTCGAAACTGGCAACCGCCGTCAAGCAAATAGGCAAAAGCAGGGTAAGATATCCCCAAATGCTGCCCTTCTGTAGGTTATTGCTGTTTTTGACCATAGTTCCTAAACGGCTACGTAGTTTAGTTTAGCAGAGCGTGTCTGAAAGCCGCAGGAGTGTTTTGACAGTGGATATATCGATCGCCCTTGCCAAAAAACGGATACCGTTCGACGTACCCCTGTCAAGCGATCGCTCCCAATTTTAGACCCCAGTTAAAGCCCCCAGATTCAGATCGAGGAGTAAATCTCAAATCTAAAAATGGAAAATCGACTGAAACACTCTACTACAACATCCCATAATTTACTTTTTGCAACCGAGGATTCATGTACTTTTTTCGCAAACAAATTGCCATCCTGTTCGTAGTTGTTGCTTGCTGTACGCTGACGATTAGTTGCAGCGGCGATAACCGAACTGTCCAGTGTACCAAACTTATTGCAATTGTCACCAAAGGCAACGCTCTCATCAATTTTAAGAACGGCACCTACGATGCTGCAACGAGCAAGAACTTAGCTAAAGATTTGAACCAGACAGCTAAACAAATTGAAGCTTTGCGAATCACAGATGCAACCCTCAAAGAAATTCAGGCGCCGTCGGTTAAATTTTTCGGGGAAATGGGTCAAGGAATCGGTGACATGGGCAAAGCTCTTGAGGCAGGAAATCGGGCTTCTACAAGTATAGAAGGTCGAGAGCAAATCAAAAAAGCTAAAGCGGATATTGTCCAAGCGGGACAGCGAGCAAATCAAGCAGCCAAAGATCAAGACGCTTTGACTGAAAAACTCATTAATTATTGTAAGAGCGATCGCTAAATAGGTAATTACAAAAACAACCAGAAAATCAATTATAATATCCAGCAAGATGTTATTGTTTTTGGCGATCGCCTACATCATAACCAATGACTTCTGACTAATTACCCATTCCCAATGCCCAATGCCCAATGCCCAATTCCCAAATTTAATGATGAATTTCTAGATTCAAAATATAGGAACCGAGTTGTACTTTTTCCGACCACAACTCATATTCTAACCGCAGGTGTTCCGGTTCCGGCTTGCCTGTCAGGGTCAAGTTGCGGGTGAAGTTTCGGAGGCGCAACTGTTCGGGAGTCGCCAGCGATTCGCCCTGAAGCCAATAACGGCTCAGGCCGTACATTCCGCGTTCCCAGCAGTGGCGGTAACTGTACTTGCCGTTTCCTTGCATCGTCATAATCACTCGATAGGGCGAAACTTCCAGCCACAGCAACCGGGGTTTTGTAGTTGTGGGCAAGATCGTAACTTGCTCGCCAGATGTGTCAGATGCGTCGGAAAATTGCCGATCGAGTATTGCTGGTTCGTGCAACAACAAGTGAAAGCGATCCCGGTCTTTTTGATACAGGGTACCAGCGGTTTCAACAACTGACCACAAAGGTAAATCTGTGGATACTAGCGATAAACTTACAGGCTTGCGATGATGCGTCAGCATAAATAAAAGTGTAGGAGTTATTGTGGTTCGGGCAGTTTGAGATTTTAGAGTTTTGATTTTAGATTTTAGATTTTAGATTATCTGGGCTCTAAATTCCGGAGCTTTTGGTAAAAAAATACAAAATCTACAATTCGCAGTCAGAAATATAAATTTGTTCAGTCCAAAGTCAATTATCCGATCGATAACTCAGAGCTGAACCTGAAATCTCAGCAGATATACGGACTGTAATTGTGAAATTCAGGTAAAATCCATGCAGTGGTATCTCCTCTCCCCTGTAGCCGATCGCAGTTTTAGTAAATAATGGAACTGTATCCACCTGCTCCCAACCCTTATGCAGTCTGTCATTCCCCAATCTAAAATTTAAAATCTAAAATCTAAAATGGTATGACTTATGACTGGGAAAAGGTTAGGATAGCTAACGCCGTCCCATCCTAGTCTATCTCATGCAAGCTGCCATTATAACTACTTCGCCCAAGAGCGAAAGTCAAACTTTAAGCATTCAAAAACCTGCCTCGGGCTTGTCGCTGCGAGGCAGGATTCGAGTTCCGGGCGATAAGTCGATTTCTCACCGCGCTTTGATGTTGGGTGCGATCGCCCGCGGTGAAACTACAATTGAGGGACTGCTGCTAGGAGAAGACCCCCGCAGCACTGCTAAATGTTTCTCCCTTCTGGGAGCCTCTGTTTCGGAACTCAACGAGGAACGGGTGACTGTCCGGGGCGTTGGAATTGGTGAGTTACAGGAGCCTCTGGAAGTCTTGGACGCGGGTAATTCCGGCACGACGATGCGGTTGATGTTGGGAATTTTAGCCTCTCATCCGGGGCGTTTTTATGCGGTAACGGGTGACAGTTCTTTGCGATCGCGCCCCATGTCACGCGTAATTAAGCCGCTGCAACAAATGGGCGCGCAAATTTGGGGTAGAAAGAGCAATTCTTTAGCTCCTTTAGGGATACTCGGACAGCAGTTAAAAGGGATTCACTACCATTCGCCGATCGCCTCAGCTCAAGTTAAATCCTGCATTTTGCTAGCCGGTTTGATGGCCCATGGAGATACTACAGTCACAGAACCCTCTCTGTCGCGGGATCACAGCGAGCGGATGCTGCGGGCGTTTGGAGCTAAATTGAGCGTCGATCCAGAAACTTGTAGCGTGACAGTCAGTGGCCCAGCGCAACTGCAAGGACAGAATGTAATTGTACCGGGAGATATTAGTTCGGCGGCATTTTGGCTAGTTGCTGGGGCGATCGTCCCAGGTTCCGAACTCGTAGTCGAAAATGTCGGTGTCAATCCCACTCGTACAGGTATTTTGGAAGCTTTGGAGATGATGGGGGCGGACATTGAACTGCAAAATCAGCGAGATGCTGCGGGGGAACCGGTAGCAGATATCTTGGTTCGCTCTTCCCCACAGTTGCGGGGATGCACCATTGCTGGCGACTTAATTCCCCGACTGATTGACGAAATCCCCATTTTGGCAGTAGCCGCAGCCTTTGCGTCGGGTACTACCATCATTCGAGATGCGGCCGAGTTGCGAGTCAAAGAGAGCGATCGGCTGGCCGTGACTGCTGCGGAACTCAACCGCATGGGAGCCAAAATTACCGAGTTACCAGACGGTTTGGAAATTACCGGGGGAACTCCTTTAACTGGCGCGGATGTTGACAGCTACACCGATCACAGAATAGCGATGAGTTTGGCGATCGCAGCCCTCAACGCTACAGGTATTACTAACATTCACCGGGCCGAAGCCGCTGCCATTTCCTACCCCGACTTTACCGCCACTTTGCAACAAGTTTGCCATCCGAATTGAGAGGGGGAGAGGGGAAGATTTGGAAAATATTCCCGGGAGTATGTCATTTTTTCAAAAAACATTTTTTTACAGTGCTGTCCCCGCTCGCGATCAGGGACAGCACTACATACAAATGCAAAACTGAGATGCTCTCAATATTCCCTTTTCCTTCTGTCAACCCTTCTCTAAGCGAGCTGTCAACTGTCAACTGTCAACTGTCAACTGTCAACTGTCTAATTAAGAATCTTGACCGACAACTTGTTCTTTTAAAGAATCAATTTCCGTCAACAACTCTTTGCGGCTAGTAGCATTGAGCAAATAGCGGTAAACAAACCAACCCGTATATCCGATACCAATCAACTCAAAAAATGGAGCTACCAAAGGGACATCATTAAGAGCATCTAAAACTCCCAGCGTTACCTTAATACTAATAGCGCCTGCCAGGATTAAACCAATAGTTATCAGAGGTTTTTGATATTCAACAAAAAAGGTTGAGAGATAAGCTGGAAGCTCGGACAAAATTGTGAGAATTTGATCTTTAATATCTTGGGACTGGCTCCCTGGAGTTTCTGAGGTCATTGTAGTGATGACCCCTGGCTGGTCACTCACTAGGTCTACTGTCACAACTTCAGTGATAGTTTGCGTGTCGTCAGAAAAGTTAGCTTGGGTCATGGGATAATTCCTCCGTTGTCAAGTAAAATTGCACGCTTTGAGTTGCTGCCAATATAATTATCTGGCAATTAGCAAAGCATTCAGGCTGCTGGGGCTAATTGATGAGATTAAGGCAGAGCTTCACCAATTGCAAGCAAAAATAACGATATGGGTTGATTTTAAACAATTGCCTCCGTTGACAAATCGCTCTTTTG
Source organism: Microcoleus sp. PH2017_35_SFW_U_B (assembly GCF_020737865.1). Lineage (NCBI taxonomy): Bacteria > Bacillati > Cyanobacteriota > Cyanophyceae > Oscillatoriales > Microcoleaceae > Microcoleus > Microcoleus sp. PH2017_35_SFW_U_B. Next base: position 12,132 of record NZ_JAEQDE010000068.1, on the reverse strand, counting down.
ACTCATTTTTTCACTTCCCTGAGGTCGATTTGATTGGGACAAGTGCGCCCTTGTTCAAAATCGGTGATATTGCCGATCGTGGTTTCAGCGATATTTTGCAACGCTTCCTCGGTGAAAAAAGCTTGATGTCCGGTAATCAGGACGTTGGGAAAAGTCAGCAAGCGCTGAAATACGTCGTCTTGAATCACCTGATTTGACAAATCCTCAAAAAACAGATCCGTCTCTTGTTCGTAAACATCTAAGCCGAGGTAGCCAATTCTACCAGACTTCAGTCCTTTGGTAACAGCTTTAGTGTCGATCAACTGACCGCGACTGGTATTGATCAACATCATCCCCGGTTTCATTTGCCCGATCGCCTCTGCACCGATTAAATGATAAGTTTCTGGTATCAGCGGACAGTGGAGGCTGACAATATCAGAGTTGGCGAACAGTTGGGCCAGCGCCACGTATTCCATCCCCAAGGCTAAGCAATCGGGGTTTGGGGAAACATCGTATCCCAGCAAGCGACAGCCGAATCCGTGCAGAATTTTGGCAGTTAGCGCGCCTATTTTGCCAGTTCCGACGATTCCCACCGTTTTACCGTGGAGGTCAAAACCCAACAAGCCGTCTAGGGCAAAATTCCCTTCGCGGACTCGGTTGTAGGCGCGGTGGATTTTGCGGTTGAGGGACAAAATCATTGCGACTGCGTGTTCGGCGACGGCGTAGGGAGAATAAGCGGGAACTCGGAGAAGAGTTAAGCCTAAATCGCGGGCTGCGGCTAAATCGACGTGATTGAATCCGGCCGATCGCAAAGCCAACAACCGAACACCATTTTGGGCGATCGCCTGGAGCGTTTTTGCGTCCAAAGAGTCGTTAACGAAGGCGCAGACTGCCGGAAATCCAGCAGTCAGAACGCTAGTTTCCAGGTTCAGGCGCGGTTCAAAAAACACCAACTCGTGTTTGTCGGCGTTGGCTGCTGTCAGAAAAGTGCGATCGTAGGATTTGGTGCTGAATACGGCTACCTTCATGATGTTTGCCTGCAAATCCAGTAATAGTTGGCGATTCCTTCCAGATTAACTCTAAATTTTACTAAAATGCCGTTGCCCCAAACCACCCACTTTCCCCGATCAATATGGAGTTTTGCAACGAAAACATCTCTGAAATAACCAGATTTTTAGCCCTCCTCACAAATCCTACTGACGTTTTCAAAAAAACTTCTTAAGCTATGGTAAAGGGCGAGCATGAATTGCTAATTGTTTAGGAGAAACTCAGGTGCAAAAACAACTCAGACCAATAATTCATGAAATCTTAGAAGGTTCAGAGCGTAGCAATTTATACAGCTTAGCAGGCAATATTATTATCACTGGTTTGATTCTGATAAATGTTGCAGCTTTTATTGCTTCTACTTCCCCCAGTTTCTCCCAAGAACAAAAAAGTATTCTAGAAAAGATCGAAATTGTTGCATCCTTAGTATTTACAATAGAATATGGTTTGAGGCTGTGGGTATGTACAGTAGATCGCAGATATAGCCACCCGCTTTGGGGAAGATTGAGATACAGTCTGACACCACTAAGTCTAATAGATTTAGTTTCAATATTGCCATTTTTTACAGTGCTGTTATTTCCCGAGTTAAGCTTCATCAATTTAATTCGCCTGTTGCGTTTGTTACGGCTGCTAAAAATGAGCCGTTATTCACACTCAGTGCGAACTATGGGAGCAGTATTGTACGCAAAAAAAGAAGAATTAATCGCCACAGCTTTTGCAGTTTTCATTCTGTTAATATTTGCCTCTAGCATCATGTATTTTGTTGAATACGAAGCGCATCCCAAAGCTTTTGGGAGTATCCTCGATTCAATGTGGTGGGGAGTTGTGACATTGACGACTGTCGGCTACGGCGATATTTATCCTATCACTCCTTTAGGTAAATTTTTAGGAGCAATTTTAGCATTTTTGGGAATCGGGATTTTTGCGCTACCCGCAGGGATAATTGCTTCTGGTTTTTCCGAGGAAGTGCAAAGGAGAAAACAGGAAAGAATTGGGGCAAACTTAGACCAATCTGCTAATTGTCAATCGGTACCAATGCTCGGGGAAGTCGAGATTGGTTTTGAAGAACAGCAAAGGGCGATCGCGCTTTACGTCGAAAGTTCCGCCGACTTAATGCAAATGTGCATCAACTCGGCGAAACAGAAGCTAGGAAGTCATATTGAGAATGAAGAAGTTCTTCGGGATTTAGCTATTCATCTGTACAACGAGACTGTTCGCAAATTCCAGCTTTAATCAAAGCCATTGACAGTTGACAGTTGACAGTTGACAGTTGACAGTTGGTTCAAATTACCAATGACTAATGACTAATGACTAATGACTAATGACTAATGACCAATGACCAATGACTAATGACTAATTACTAATTACCAATCTGGCGGTAAATTGTAATATTCAAGAGTCGATCGATCTTTGAGCAATTCTTGAGTTTGTTCATCCACCCGAATCTGACCATCAGCCAAGACTAACGCCCTTTGAGTCGTTTTCCCAATCCAGTTCAAATCGTGGGAAGCGATCAAAATTACCTCGATCGGCAATTGCGACAAAACCTTAGCCAAATGCCTCCGCCACGACGGATCTAGTCCATTTGTAGGCTCATCCAAAATTAAAATTGCCGGCTCTAATGCTAAAATTGCAGCTAATGCTGCCAACCTTCTTTGACCCCCAGAAAGCTCGTGGGCCGAACGGTTGGCAAATTCAACCAAACGGAATTCGTCTAATAGTGCTAAAGCCCGATCGCGCGCAACTCCCTCTGGTACTCCATAATTGCGTGGCCCGAACATCACATCCTCTAAAATAGTCGGCATAAATAGCTGGTCATTCGCATCTTGAAAACAAAATCCAATCTGCTTACGCGCTTCCGATAAAGTTGCCTGTTCCAGCTTAGTTCCCTGCACTCTCACCTCGCCAGATTGTGGCATTTTTAAGCCGATTAAATTTTCCAGCAAAGTGCTTTTTCCAGCGCCTGTCAAACCAAGTAAGGCAACTCTTTCTCCCGGTTGTAAGGTGAAGGAAATTCCTTGCAATACAGGTTTTTGCTGCGGATATCCGAATACTAAGTCTTGTACTTCGATTGTTGGCACAACTTTGAGATTAGTCAATTTTATTTACCTCAATTTTAGGATTAAGAGTATTTAGCCGCAGAGACCGCAGAGGCCGCAGAGAGGGAAAGAGAAAAGGAAGAAGCAAGAGGGAAGAAGTAACAATTACCAATTACCAATTACCAATTACCAATTACCAATTACCAATTACCAATTACCAATTACCAATTACCAATTACCGTAAGAAGCTATTGTTAATCCGGCTGCGGTTAAAATCGTGACTGTCAGCCAGAGTCGCTCTTTTGGTGTTGATTTTGAGTCGGCGGGCAAACTGCCTTTGTAGCCACGAATCATCATGGCTGCGTGGACTCTCTCGGCGCGATCGAGACTTCGCAAATAAAGCGCTCCTATCATCGAAGCACTGGCGTATCTCAGCCATCCCACGCTACCCGACAAACCTCGCAGTTGAGCGGATCGTTTCATCCGGTTGACTTCTGCGAGCAATATTTCTAAGTATTGTCCAGCTAAAAGCACAATCTCTTGTAAGCCTGCTGGTAGGGGCAATCCTTTCAGGGCAATTCCGAAGCTGTGTGGCGGCAAAGTTAGCAGAAAACTGTTCATAACTAGCAAGCAAATGAGGGAACGCAGCAACAGAAAACTCGCTCGTTCCCAACCTTGTGGTAGCACTAATAAGGAGAGGAAAATTAATTCTGCTCCTAATAGTTGCAGCAGGGTTCGCAGCGGTGCTTTCAGCCAAAGTGACCAAAAAAGTGCGATCGCCCCATAAATGCCCAGCCACAGCCAAGCACCTGTCTTCATAAAACCAATCCCAATCACAATTGTGAGAGACAGTCGCAATCGAAAAGGTATGGAAAGTTTAAGCATCTTTAGATTTCACCAACTGAGCAATCCCAAAAGCCGTACCGAAACAAATAGCAGAGCCTAAAACTCCAGCAATGCTAGTACCTATTGGTTGTTCTTCTAATCCTTTAACACCGTAACCAGCGAGAGGAGTTGGAATCTCAATCGCCACAGCTTCTTTATCTTTAAAACCGTATTGTTCTGCTACCGCTTCTAACCCATCAGGCCAACTTGAAGCAAACAATGAAAGCACGCCACTAATTAATAACACCCCAATTACTGGCACTAACCATTTCTGTAATTGTGGCTGTTCTCCTGGTAACAAATCCGGCCGTACTTTCACGAGATAAGTTAAAACACCGCCTGTAATTAGCCCTTCACCAATCCCAATTAAAATATGAATACCTACCATTGCTGGCAATGCGATATTCAGCTCTACTGTGCCCGAAATTGCCAATTCAATCGCCACACAAATCGAAGCAGCAACAACGCTGAGAGCGGCTGCAATCCCCGCAGCTAGCGGCAAACGATTTCTGGAACCTCCCAATAGTTGCTGCAATGGCTGCAACAGCCACCAACCCACCCAAATTCCGACTAGCCCCATATTAAAAATATTCGCTCCCAGTGCGGTGATGCCCCCATCCGCAAACAAGACGCTCTGAATTATAAAAACCGTACTCATCGCCAGAGTTGCCGCCCAAGGGCTACCCAAAACCACGGAAGCTAGTGCGCCTCCCAGCAAGTGCCCGCTGGTGCCACCTGCTACAGGAAAGTTAATCATCTGGGCCGCAAACACAAAAGCCGTGGTTAAACCCATGACTGGAGCTTGTCGCAACCCAAGACTGGCGCGGGTTCGATTTAGGGCAACTGCAATAAATGCTGCGCTTGCTATGCCCGTGGCAATTGCTACGGGCGGTGAAAGAAAACCATCAGGTATGTGCATCGATATCTCCAAAACATGAGAACTCCCAACCTTTTAGTCAACTATTTTTTACAAAACTTTACAATCCCCTCTGGGGGGATTTTTGCCGATTTTGGTTTCAGAAGCCACGTATTATCGGCTTTTTGATAACTATTATCAATAATTCGCGATCGACCTGGCAGTAAAATCCCTGAAGAATCAAGCTTTGACGCAAATCTTAAAATAAAATTAACAAAAGACTAAAAGTCAATAATGTCCCTTATTATCGGTTCTTGAGAATTAGTTGCATTACTTGCTTTCTAAAAGAAGCGGTAGAAATGCCGAGTAAGCAGTAAAAGTAAAAGTTTTGGGTGCTCTAAAAACTAAAAAGCCGGATTCTATTGCTAGTTAATGTCCTTTTAGCAGTATTTTAAGGCGATCGATCGCGTGAATGTGCGATCGACTCCTCCGCACGGCTTGTATTCTCAAGAAAGTCAAAATACTAATGCAACTATTCTCAAATACGTTCCCGAACAATCCAAACTCAATGAGGCCCGATAGCGGTGCAAAATTCAATCGAAAAATCAACTACCGATTTAGTTCCATCTGAATTTCCCAGACAATTAGATATTGCTCAAGTTTCTGTCTACGGGCTGAGCATTTTATCCGCTGGTTTATTTCTGTTTATGCCTTTCGTTAACCTACTCCATCCCAGCCCTTGGCAGCGATGGATGGGAACCATTCACGGCATGGGTTCAATGTTGGCATTAGTAGTCATGGCTTATACCGGACACTTAGCATTTCCCTTGCTACGGGGAGTCGGTAAAATCTTGCCACAAATGCGTACATTAGCCTTTTGGTCAACTCTTTTGAGTTTTTTAGCCATTGCTACCGGCAACTTATCATATATGCGCTATCGAGCAGGCGCAGATTTTGGCGGAGCTCGTGCTTGGCTGAAATCAAACTCGCCTTTAGTCCAGTACATTTTGATGGAATATCACGAATTTAGCGTGCTATTTACATTGCCTTTGACAGTAGCTTGTGCGTGGATTTTGTGGCACTATGGCGACTCAATTTTAGAGAAAAAAAATCGCCCCGTTTTAGCAGCCACGTCTGTAGCTTTGATGGCAATCATGTTTTTTGCAATGGGCGGCATGGTGAGCGGACTTGGTGTTGCTAAAATTCACGCTCTTTAGTAAATAGTTAGTTGATCTAAGATTTTGCACTATTCGCAATAATCTTCTTATGTGCGGGCTAGAAGCCCACCCCACGAAAACATTTATTTTTTGTGGAACAGTCATCTTGCCTGTTTATTTTGACACTATTAGCAACAGCTAATTACCAATTTTCAAACTTAGGAGATTTCTGCAATGACTCGACAGTTTTCCCGTGACAAATCTGCTGCAAATGAACCTTTTTACGGCAAAATTTGGACTAATCTAAAACGCTTCCCCAATGCTTTAGCTGACGGAGCAGAAACTCCGCCTAAAGATTCTGGTCCTGCGGCTGCCGCATTAATTAGTGCTGGAATTGGCTGTTTTACAATGATGGTAACTCACCACTTGTCAGACACATCCAAAGCCACAGAAAAACTTGTTTGGAATCTCGGTACTTGGATTCCCGGAAGCAAGACTGATAACGAATTGTGGGGAAATATCGGCAGTTACACTGGCAAAGAAACTATGTTGCTTGTCGGTTGGCTTGTCAGTTGGCCCATTCTCCATGCTTTATGGAAGAATAAGAACATTAAAAGCCGCACCATATTTTTATGGATGTTTGGCTTATTAGTTGCCGCCACAGCTATGTGTTGGCATCCTCTATTTCCCTATTTGCCGTTAACTTAAGTAATACGAGGTTTGTTGTCAATGGAAACTAAAAATAAGCCACTTCCAGCGAGGGAGATGCACAAATTTGTTTGGGTTGGCGTAGGAGTTTTTACTCTTTTTTGTGTGACTTATCCCATCGCCATGTGGCGTGTCACTCAAAAAGAAAAGTTTCGCGGTATTTACGTCAAGTCTTTGACAATTGAGGGGAAAGATCCCGCTAAGGTAGCAGATGTTAATGCTGTTGCTAATAAACCGGCGGAGCCAGCTATGGCGACTAGCACAACACCTCCGGCTTTAGCTGTTGATAGCACAAAAAAACTGCCTGAAAAGTCTCCTGAAATTGCACCTGTTGCTAATAAGTCTCCTGAAACGGCTATTGCGAGTAGCCCTACAGATAAGACTGTCCAAGCATTGCCTGTGTCAGCAGGTAAGCAGGAAGTTCAGGCGGTTGAGGTCACTAATCAGACAGCGGAAATTACCGATCGCACCAAACTAGATGAGTTAGCTCTCAAAGTGTACGATCGCATAAATCAGACTTGGCAAGCTACTCCCACATTCACTCAAAATCTAGTCTATCGAGTCACTGCAAGTCAAGACGGGGCGATCGGCAACTTCGAGCCCCTCAACCAACCAGCCAAGGATTACACCCAAGAAACCCCCCTGCCAAATATGCTGAAGTCTTCCCAGACAGGCAGCACCAAGGCGACAGTACCCGCAGCTAAGTTTACGGTAGTATTCGCTCCTAGCGGAGTATTGGAAGTTAACCCGTAAAACTAATATTAGTCATTTACTGGATAGGGCGAACCTTTAGTCATTGCAAAAGGTTTGAGATTTTTCCAGTGCGGCATCGACTCAATTCTCATCAGGTTTTTTCGAGATTATAGCATCAATCTTGATCCCAAAGTCTAACTTCAGGGTGTAGTTTTACACGCGCTCAAATACAACCCAAACATACATATCAAAGGAGTTTCTAATGGTTCCCGATAACTTGTTGAATACATCATTTCCCCTGTTTCCCAATACTGCTATTGCAGACTTAGGAATATCCAGTGACTTGTCGCAGTTGAATAGTCTGATTGCAAAGTCGATTGGCTCACCCAGCACCCTCAATTCAGAAAGAACCGCCAGCGAAATTAAACTACTAGATAATGACAGCCTAATCACAGGCGATGGCAGCGGTACACTTTTTGCAGGCACTGGTAAAGACATCATCAATGCCGGGGCAAAAGCCACCAGCATCTTCGCTAGCGAAGGTAATAAAAGCATCGTCGGCAGCCCAGGTGACGATACCATCTACGCTCAAACAGGCAATGACATCATCAATGCCGGAGAAGGTAACAACCGCGTCTTCGCAGGCAAAGGCAACAACCGCGTGGTTACAGGTAGTGGCAACGATTTCGTCACCGCAGGTAGTGGCAACGACCAAATCTACACCGGTGCCGGCGATGACAACATCAACGCAGGCGACGGCGATAACTTGATCAAACCAGGAACTGGCAACGATACAGTTTCCCTTGGCAATGGTAGCGATCAAATCGTTCTCGAAGCAGGCCCTGGTTCCGTTACCATATCTGGATTTAATGGGAGTACAGATAAACTGCGCTTAGGCGGCAGCCTCGCGGGCCAATTCCTCTCCTTTGTCACCGAAATGGGCAACACCCTAATCAAAGCCGGAGATGACTTGTTGGCAACCATCAAAGACGTAGCTACGGGAGTACAAAAAGCTCTCCTTTCCAACGATATCCCGCTGTACCGCTACCAGGCTATTGACCTAGGTTCGATCGCACCCACAGGCAATGCCACCCAAGCTAATGCTATTAACGACAAAGGACAAATAGTTGGTCGTTCCCAAACCACCGAAGTAAGTGGCACAGGCTTCCGCAATCAAGGATTTGTTTGGGAAAATGGGGAGTTCAAGCCACTGACTAGCACTGGCATCAAAAATGGCGGCGGTGACAATACCGGAAAAGAGGTTACTCAGCGCGGTGGTGGCGGCTTTACTGCGGCCATCAATGATCTAGGTGCGATCGCCGGTACAAGCGATGAATTTGCCGGTCGAGCCACAGACCGCGGCTTGCTGTGGCAAAGGGAGGCTGGTGGCGATTACACCCTACAAATCACCGATTTGGGTGGTGTTGAAAGCTACTTCTTCGACATCAACAACAAAAACGAAATTGCTGGCCGCCACATCTACGGGCCCGGTTCTACCTCAACAGCCTCAAATCGCACCCGCGCCTTTTATTCAAGCGAAGGTTTCATCAACCCCCTGCCAGATTTGGGCGGTGACACAGGTAGAGCGGTTGGAATTAACAATAAGAGTGTAATTGTCGGCGAAGTTGACAGTGACGGACTCAACGACAAGACCGTAAACACTGCGGCGTTGTGGGAAAAAGGCGCAGACGGTAAATATAAACTAACCAACCTCGGCACCTTTGGGGCAGAACAAGCCACTCTCCGTGACATCAACGATAGCGGTCAAATCATCGGTAGTACGAGCGGTGGCACTGGGGCTACAGCCACAAGCTCACCCTTCCTCTTGCAAAACGGTCAAAAAATCAACATCGGCAGCCTTGGCGGTGCAACCGGTGCCGCCGCTGGCATCAACCAATTCGGTCAAGTGGTCGGCGTCTCCCAGAATTCGAGCCTTCAAAACCGCGCTTTTGTCTGGAACAACGGCACTATCAAAGACTTGAACAGTTTGATCCTCACAAATCCGAGCTTTGGCGGCTCGAATGTGACATTAACTAACGCTACTGGCATCAATAACTTTGGCGATATTTCTGCCTATGGCAGTTACACCTACAGAGATGCGAAGGGCGTAAACCAAACAGGAACTCGCGCTTATCTGCTGAAGGCATTGGTGACGACTTAAATAATCAGTCGAAGTACAAACGCAGATACTTTTTGGGTATCTGCGTTTTTCTGTGTGCATGTGGGGTTAAAAAATTCCTTTATTTCTGATAATTATAATAATTATCAGAAATGTCAAAAATGCTAAGTTAAAACGATGTACTGAGGGCGGGAGCGATCGATAACTTTTTCCTCTTCCAATCGAGACATTAGCCGCGTGACGGTAATCCGAGTTTTGCATTCGATATTGCTATATTGCTATTAAATTAAAAAATGTGATATTATGACAACTGCTCTTGACTGCATCTTAGATCGAAAATAGCAAATGAAAGAACTCGACGAGAAAAAAACCCAAGAACTGCTATGCACCATCATGGAATGGGAACTAGCAGGAGTAGTGCGCTACACCCACTATGCACTAATGGTGACAGGGCCAAACCGAATTCCCATCGTGCAGTTTTTTCAAGCACAAGCAACCGAATCCCTACTCCACGCCCAACAAGCCGGAGAAATTTTAACAGGTTTAGACGGACATCCCAGCCAAAAAATTGCCCCCATCGAAGAAACATACAAACACTCCATCAAAGACTTGTTGGAAGAAAGTTTAAATCACGAGAAAAAAGCGCTTAAAAAGTATAAATCCTTACTAGAAGTCGTCACAGACTCCAGCGTTTATCTCGAAGAATACGCCCGCACTCTAATTGGACAAGAAGAATTGCACCAAGTGGAACTCAAAAAAATGCTGCGGGATTACAGTTGATTTAGTCATTAGTCGTAGGGTGCGTCGGTACAAAGAATCACTCAAAAAAAATAGACAATCTCAAAGCGACGCACCTTACCATTCGTCATTGTCATTAGTTACTCCAGAACCGCCTTAAGAGTATCTATAGCGTATCTAGCTCTCATATTCGCGGACGTTGTTGGGAAGAGATCCCTATACGTTCAAGGGTTATAATAACCTGTCAGTCATACCTCATCTTTTTGAGAAAGGCTATAAGTCCTTCTCTTAGTTTCTATTCCTTCACGCCCTAGCGCTTACGCGCGGCTTCGCCTAACGCGCCTTCGCGGATCAATAAATTGATATTCTGCCAGCGCTAAAATAAAAGTTGCTAAAGACTAAACACTAACTACAAATTAGCAGTTATCAAAAAATGAACTTTACTGAAGCCATCCCAACCTTTGTAATTACTCTCCGTGAAGGCGTAGAAGCCGCCTTAGTCGTCGGAATTGTCCTAGCTTGCTTGAAAAAAGCCGACCAAACTCACCTCAATTCTTGGGTTTATGCAGGTATCGCAGCCGGCATTGCTGCTAGCGGTTTTGTCGGTGTTTTATTCAATGGATTGCTCGCAGCACTATCAACATCAAATCAGCCTTACGCACCCGTAATTAAACAGCTATTAGAAGGCGTATTGGGAATTTTTGCGATCGCCATGCTAAGCTGGATGCTAATTTGGATGACTCAGCAAGCCCGCTTTCTCAAAGCCGAAGTTGAAGGCGCACTTACCGCAGCTTTAAAATCAAACACGAATGCTGGGTGGGGCGTATTCGGCTTAATTTTTATCGCCGTACTTCGCGAAGGTTTTGAAACAGTTATATTTATCAGCGCTCAATTTCAACAAGGTTTAACTCCAGCTTTAGGTGCTGTGGGCGGTTTGCTTGGGGCTGCAATCATTGGTTCCCTAATTTTTAAATGGGGTGTCAAAATCGATATCCGCCAGTTTTTCAAATTTATGGGAATCTTATTATTGCTAATCGTCGCCGGTTTAGCAGTCTCTGCACTCAAACATTTTGACGCCTCCGCTGCCATTTTGTCCCAGACGGATAGCCAGTATGCAGCAATTTGTGTTTTTTACGATCGCACTGCACAACTCCACTCTTGTATTTTAGGCCCGATGGTGTGGAATGTAGCGGGAGTTTTGCCCGATCGACAATTTCCGGGAGTGATTCTCAAAGCGCTCTTTGGATACCGCGATCGAATCTATCTTTTGCAAGCTGTTGGTTATACAATATTCTTACTAACAGTCGGCGGTCTTTACTTCCAAAAATTAACCCCTCAACCGACTCTTCCTACCAAAAATACTCAGCCTGCTCCCCCTCAGTAGCCTTAGCCTTGCTAGCAGTTTTTATCCTTTGCTTGGCTGCTCCAAGGGCGATGTTCAGTTGACAGTTGACAGTTGACAGTTGACAGTTGACAGTTGACAGCACTTGACAAAGGAAGGAAGAGGATTGGAGTAATGAATCGTCTTCTTTTGATTTCTCAAGGGCGATCGGGCGGGCGGGCTTTCAACCAATTCTTTATGGTAAAAAAATAATTGAAAAAAAATCACCCCAAATTTTCAGGTTGCGGGATTGATTGTTTGACTTATGTATGATACTATTTGATAATGGGAATATTTTTTATTTTTTTGATAAATACTTATATTTCAATTATTAAATTATACAGTCAATAGCCCTGAAAAGCAAGTGGCAATCCTCAAAAAAAAGAAAGTTTTTTAACTAAACTTAACAAAATTTTAAAAGTTAACAGTTAGCCGTTAGGGACTCGCGGACAAATAAAATACCAGTCAAAATGGGATAATCGTGATATCCCATTTTGGTAAAGTTTCAGAACGTTGCCATGAGGGCAAATATT